>DNSU01000118.1:0-1314 GCA_003499585.1 Cyanobacteria bacterium UBA9579
CAATTAGAAGGTGCATATGCAGAATTAAAAGAAGCTCAAGCTATGGTTGTTCACAGTGAAAAAATGAAGTCTTTAGGCCAATTAGTAGCTGGAGTGGCCCACGAATTGAATAATCCTATTAATTTTATTTATGGTAATTTAGATCATCTTAGAAATTATATGAATGATTTAATAGGAGTTATTGATTCTTTGGCGCAAGTTGCAGATAAAGTTCCTGCTGAAGTTATGGAAAGTATTGAAAAATCTAAGGAAGAGGCTGATTATCAATTTATTCTGGAAGATTTGCCTCCTTTAATAAAAAGCTGCAAAGATGGTGCAGAGAGATGTAAACAGATAGTGCTTGACCTTAAAAACTTCTCCAGATTGGACGAAGCTTTATTAAAAGAAATTGATATTCATGAAGGATTAGAAAGTACTTTAAATATCCTTTATAATAAATTTAAAAACAAAGTTAATGTTCATAAAGAATTTGGAGAGCTTCCAATGTTATCCTGTTATGCAGGGCAGTTAAATCAGGTATTTATGAATATCTTGGATAATGCTATTCAGGCTGTGCCAGAGCATGGAGATGTATATGTAAGAACAAGCTTTGAGAATAATAATATTAAGGTTATTATTGAAGACAATGGGGCAGGAATTGACCAGGAATCTTTATCCAGAATTTTTGATCCATTCTTTACTACAAAACCTGTTGGTGAAGGAACCGGACTTGGATTATCAATCAGTTACAGAATAATTAAGACCCATAATGGTACAATTGATGTTGAAAGTGAAAAAGGTAAAGGTACTAAGTTTACTATCAAAATCCCAGTAGATTGGCACAAAGAAGCAGATATTGCCGGAGTATAATTGGATATGAAATATAATATATTAGTTGTAGATGATGAAATAGATAATTTACAGTTGTTTATCAGAACATTCCGTAAAAAGTATAATGTTCTTATAGCAAACTCCGGCTATGAGGCTATAGAAATACTTAAGAATAATCATATTGACTTAATTATCTCTGATCATAAAATGCCGGAAATGGATGGAGTGGAATTTTTAACACGTTCGTTAAGTATAAATCCAGATACTATCAGAATTTTACTTACAGCTTATACTGATGCCAGTTCTTTAATAAGTGCTATTAACAATGCAAAAATATATCGATATGTTAAAAAACCGTGGAATATAAACGATTTAAGCAATATTGTTGACAGTGCTCTGGAGGTTTATCAATTAAATTTTGATAATCAGGAATTAGCGGTTAATTTAAAGGATTTATTTTCCGGTACCATTGCAGCAATTACAAATGCACTTGATGCCAAGGAC
>DNSU01000118.1:1350-5844 GCA_003499585.1 Cyanobacteria bacterium UBA9579
ATTTCTGCGATTACAGAAGCACTTGATGCAAAAGATCACTATACTTTTGGCAGAAGTAAAAGAGTTACTTATTATGCGCTTAAAGCCGGAAAACATTTAGGTTTGTCTGATGCTGAACTTAGCGAGCTTGAATTAGCAGGTTTATTGCACGATATCGGCATGATTGGTGTTCCTGAAAGTATTATTAACAAGCCAGGCACTCTGTCTCAGGAAGAATATAACTCCATTAAAGAGCATGTTACTTATGGCGTTAAAATTCTTGAAGAAATAAAGCAGCTTGAGTCGGTTATTAGCTCAATAAAGTCTCACCATGAGAGATATGATGGAACTGGTTATCCTCATGGGTTAAAAGGGGATCAAATTCCAATTGGTGCAAAAATTATAGCTGTTGCTGATACGTACGATGCGATGACATCAGATAGAGCCTATCGTAAAGGTTTAACACATGAAGTTGCTGTTGCTGAAATTCAAATAGGTGCAGGGACTCAATTTGATCCTGATATAATAAATGCATTTGTAGCTGTAATTGATAGTGCATTAGAGGATATCAAAAGGATGGAATTAGCATCTGAAGAATTACAGGGTATTTAACTATTACATAAGCTTGTAAATTGTAAATGATTTCTAAACATACTTTATGAATTAGGCAATTTTTCTGACTGAAAATTGTTTAACTTAATGTGAGGGAAGAAGGAGGTATGAATGGAAAGCAATAAACAAGGAATTTTAGCTCAAATAATTAAACTAGATAATAGTTTAAGAATAAGAAAATGCAATTTTTCTCAGAATGCAGATTGTGCTAGCAGGCTTGCTGTACCTGTGTCTGAAGAAGCTATTGAAGATTATAAAATGTTAAGAGAAGGTCTAGAAAATTCTAGTTTGAACATTCAATATAGAAAATTGGCTTTTCAGCCTATTAAGGTTGTTTCTCGACAAAAATGATAAAAAAACAAAATATAGATATGTAAATCTCCAATGCCATATTGGAGATTTTTTAGTATCATAGTGTGAGGGAAGGTTGTATTGATGAAAGTAATAAAAAGGCCGCTAAAATGCTTATATATACATATGCCTTTTTGTGCACAAAAGTGTTATTACTGCGGTTTTGTTTCTTTTACCGATAAATATGACCAGATAGAAAATTATATAAATGCCTTAATTCGAGAGATTAGAGAAGGATTATCAGGTTATTCGGATTTAAAACTCAGGTCTATTTATATAGGAGGAGGTACTCCTTCTTTAGTCCCTGTTGAATATTATGAGCGGATTTTTAATGAGATATCACAATTGATAAATATAGTCAGGGATTGTGAGGTTACTATTGAGATAAATCCCGGAACGGTTAATTTTGAGTATTTGCAAAAGCTAAGGCTGCTGGGGATAAATCGCTTAAGTATTGGGGTGCAGAGTTTTAATGATCGTATATTAGGGATAATCAATAGAAAACATACATCACAGGATGCTGTAGAGGTTATTAGTATGGCAAGAGATGCCGGATTTCATAATATAAGTATTGATCTAATTCATGGATTGCCTGAACAGACTCAGGAAATATGGGAAGAAACGTTGAATAAAGCTGTAAATCTGGATATTAATCATATTTCAGCTTATGGCTTAAAAATAGAAGAAGGAACCAAGTTTGCTGAAAATCTGCCGCCGAATCTTCCAGAGGAAGAATTATCAGCTCAAATGTATCTTAAGACTATAGATATTCTTAAAAAATATAACTTTCAACATTATGAAATAAGTAATTTCGCTATTCCCGGTTATGAATCAAGACATAATTTAAGCTACTGGCATAATGAGGAATACTTTGCCTTTGGACTTGCGGCTCACGGTTATGTAAATGGTGTAAGGTATTCAAATTCCTGTGATTTTGGTGAATATATTGGTGATCCATTGAAGAAGGCTTCTGTTCACAAAGTTTCCAGACAAGAGGTTATTGAAGAAGGTATATTTCTTGGTTTAAGGCTTAACGAAGGGATTAATATTTCTAGATTTAAAGAAGAATATGGCGTGGATTTACGGGAAGAGTATAATAGTATTATTAATAAATATATTGATTATGGTTATATGGAAATGCAGGAAGATAATTTAAGATTGACTGATAATGGCATTTTAGTTAGTAATGCTATATTGGCTGAATTTATTGCATGATATATTAGTTTGGAGAGACGAATGAATTCAAGTTACGATTTGGTTATTGCTTACAGAATATATCCCAGAGTTTCTAAAATACCAATTATATTTAGTGATGATAAATATAAATTATCTGAATTGTGCCTTAGATCATTTAAAAAGTCTCTTGGCTCTCTTAAAATAAAGATGATTGCTCTATTAGATAATTGTCCTGACAGTTATGAAGAGCTGTTTAAGAAATATTTTACTCATGAAGAGCTGGATATTATTAAACTTAGGGGAATAGGTAACTTGGAAACGTTTGATCTGCAAGTTAAGCTCTTGTCTGAGCAGAATTATTCAGAATCGGTGTATTTTGCTGAAGACGATTATTTTTATCTGCCGGATCAATTCCATATACTGCTTGATTTCTTAAAAAATAATGAAGACGTTGACTTTATCTCTCCATATGATCATATGGATTATTATACGAATAAATTACATAATCATTCCGGTTCGGTTAAGATTTTCGGAGGTAAGCACTGGAGAGAAGCTTCTTCGACCTGCATGACCTTCTTGACCACTAAAACTAATTTGCTCAAGACCTCAGATGTGTTTGAAAGTTATGCCAGAGGAAATAAAGATAATAGTTTATGGTTAAGTTTAACCAAGTATCACATATTTAACCCTGTCAAAACTCTGTTATGGTCTTGTGTGAGAAGAACATGGTTCCATTCATGGGCACAAAATTTCTTTGGTAAAAGGTATAAGCTTTGGATTCCTGTTCCTGCTGTAGGAACGCATATGGAGAGCGGAGTTGTATCTCCAAATGTCGATTGGCAGTATCATATTAATGAATGCTTAAAAGAGGCAGCCGAGCTGCATTAACTTTATTGAACAGTAAAACAAAATCAAAAAGGGGGTATTTTCTCCGTCACTGGTGATAGTGCTAACGCATATAATTAAGTCATCATTGGAATAGTTGATGACTTAATTATGTGACTTTGTCACCGGTATCAAGGCTCCTGCGAAAACAACTCCTTTTGAATATATACATAATGTTAAGTCCTAATTATATGAATATTATTTTTCTTTAATTAAACTATCTATACGCTTTATGGTTTGATCTTTGCCTATGCCGGTTTTGGCGGAAAATGGCAGAACTTCTGTATTAAAGGTTTTTGCGATTTCATTGACTGACTTTGTAGCTTGATTTTTGGATATAGTATCAACTTTTGTTGCTACGGTTATGACAGGGATGTTGTAATAATCAAGCCAGTCACGCATTTGTATATCGTTATTCTGCACAGAATGTCTGGCGTCTATTAGTTGAATCACGCCTGCTAATGGTTCTCTATTAGTCAGATAGTCTTCAAGGGTTTTACGCCATTTTTCCTGCTCGGCTTTGGATGTTTTTGCATATCCATATCCTGGCAAATCAGTTATTATTAGCTCATCATTAATCTTGTAAAAGTTGATCAATCTTGTTTTTCCAGGAGTGTTACTGGTGCGAGCAAGGTTTTTTCTGTTAGTAATGGCATTAATAAACGATGATTTGCCCACATTAGATCGACCGATCATTGCAATTTCCGGTAAATTAAAATCAGGACAGTTTTTTAGACAGTCCGAACTAGTTATGAACTCTGCGTTTATTATTTTCATCTTGTAATTTTTGTTGCTTTCTTCGCCACGTATTGCTTAATAGGTGATACATTTTGGGATTATTTACCACAGTAACCTGAACAGAATCATCTTGTCCAACATCTGTGGTGACAGAGCTACTTTTACCCATAAAGTTGTCGGCTTCTATGAGTACAAACTTGATAATTCTTTCTTTGATTACGTTCATTGCTTCGGAGTTGAATATATCGAAGGTTTTAAATATATTAAATTTCTTCTTTTGCAATGCTTTTACTCCAAAAACATATCCCCTTGGTCTTAGTTGATTTTAGCAAAGAGTAGTTAAAAATAAAATATCAGTTGGGTTATTTTTAATTTTTATCAATTTTAGATAATAAATTATCGGTTGTATAGTATTCTTTTGTACTTTGTCTGTGATGTTCATATGAGAGCAGTACTTGTGCTTCCTTTAAATAGGTAGTAATCAGCTTTAATTTAGATGGTCTGATTGTACTATCTGTCATTAACCATTTTTGGGTAAGATTTTCCAATTCCCTGAGCATTGTTATTGCTTGTTGAATATTTACAGGAGTAGGATTAGTGAGCAATTGTAATATATAAGCGTGTGTTTTGCCTGCTTCTGTAATTACTGCAGAGCCAGTGTATTTGCGTATTGCTATGAATGAGCTGTCATTTTGTTTGATACTATTAACATTTTGAACGAACTCTTCTATAAGTATTCTTGCTGAATTTACG
>DNSU01000118.1:5903-13983 GCA_003499585.1 Cyanobacteria bacterium UBA9579
TATTCTTGCTGAATTTACAGGATTACTGCTTGGGGATTTGGCTTCCTTGAATCTGTATGGTCCAATTGCCAATAACTCTGATTTTTCAGGGCCAAGATGTGCCATAGCAAATATTGTACTGCCCATTAGACCTTTACTTTTTATAGCATAAATCTGATCAAGTAAATCATCGACTTCCAGTTGCCTTACTGCAATTCCTGGATATACAAAAGCTTTATTGCCTACGGCTTTATTTATATAGTTTATGCTTTCGACTAATTTTGGGGTATTAGATGAATATATCATTGGATTTAGAATATCTACCCATCCTTTTTCTACCCATAATTCCCATTCTTGCTGGATTGATCCCATTCGTGGCCCTTTTTCTGAACCGAATACTGCGGCAGAAATTTGTATATCAGGCTTTATTCTTCTTAATTTAGTTGATGCTTCCAGTACAAATCTTGTGACTTGTTTTGCCTTCCATGTGTTCCAGGCTTTTATTACTGTTTCATCAAGGTTATCAAGTTTATATCCTGATTCTATTTCGAATTTTCTCCTGCCTTCAGCATTATAACCCATATAATTATTGGCATTCTGGAAAGGATATCTAATGTAGTCTAATTGTATTCCGTCTACTTGATAATTGGTTGCAATTTCCTCTAAAATAGATAGTGCTATTCGTCTTGATTTAGCATTAGATGGATCTAGCCAATATTCATGCTGGTTATTAGGGATCATATTTTCATTTTGTCCTAATAAAACTAAATCAGGGTTTTTGGCTAGTATGGGGCCCGGATAGTCATTAGGCTTTCCAATGATAGGATTATGTCTTGTATTTCCGACAGCGAATATCCATGTCCAGGCATGAAGCTCTATATTTCTTTTATGAGCTTCATTTACAGCCCAGTATAATGGATCCCAGCCTTTAGTCTGTGGGTTCTGTTCTGTTATTTTACTTGGATATATTGCGTAACCGGCGTTTACTGTCTCAAAATATACCAGGTTAATCCCGATTTTTTGGATTTTATCAAATAATTTTGCCATTTCTTGAGGGTCTTTCAGGGCGATTATTGTGCCTCTGTCAAGCCATAGAGTCCTGCCTTCAACAATATTTGATGGAACTGACTTGGCATATGCATACATTGCATTTATTCTGGACTTTTTTAGTTCTTCTTGTGCTTTCTCGTATTCGCAATTTTGATAGTATGATTTGGCTGAATTTTCCTGCATTTTTGAAATATAAATATGCTCCTGAATATCTGCCAGTGTTGTAGAGCTTGTTTGCTTGAAGGCATCTAAAAATTCAGAGGTTTCTTGTCTGATTTTAGTGATGTCATTTAATTTACTTTCAAGATCTGTAAAAGCAAGTTTTGATTGTTCTTTGATGATAGTTCCCGGTTTTAAGGACTCAATAGTTGCTTTAATAGCTGAAATATTAAATGAAAGTGTGCCATCATTACCCCATCTCCAGCTAATATAGCTGCCTGTATTAGATATGGTTATAGCAGGAGTGTTTTTATCTTCCTGGCTCCATACAGCAACAGGTTTTGAAGTGGAATAAGGAAGTATAGTAGCAATTCTTGTTGATACAGGGAAATAATTTTCCGGTATTTTATTATTTTCAAGCCAGCTTATTGAGGTCTTATAAGAAGTTCTTTGTGTAGAATCAACTTCAACGCCTGTAAGTCCGGCTAGTTTCTTAACCATGGGGCTTGTATAGGTATCAGGGAAAATTACTATAATTTTCCCGCCTTCTTTTATGTAATTTTCTATTCTTGCATATGCTTCGGGCGATAAGTCTGTGATCAAAGGAAGAACTATAATGCTGAAGTTATTTGGGTTGATGGCATTTAGTTCGTTTTCTGAAATAACATTATATTTTATATTTGTATTGCTAAAGGTATAGACTACTTCCTGAAATAGCTCACTGTAATTGCCAACATGCTTGGAAGAATATGTTTTAGCACTTGTATTACTGTTAAGAATTCCAATTTGTGCAAATGCAGTCTGGCAGGAAAATATGATGATAAAATTTATGATTAGGAATAGGTGTAGTTTGAATAGCTTTTTATAGATATTCCTAATCATACCTGTTATATCCTTCTTTTAAATCCGTATTGCAAATTTTAATAGTGATAGCATTAAATATTATTATACTTTTATTTTTAGTTATGGCTACTACTTTATATAGCCGAAAATATACAGAATTAAAACCCTCTAGTCTTACTATATTTCTTTTTTAATAATAACAAGATATTTCTTAAGTTAGACCCAGAGGATTATTCCTTATCTTTTATCATGCCGGATATATGAATATTACCAAGTGTAAATTGTTTTTATATTGGTAACAATTTGTATCTTTGAGGGTTGTTTTAGTTTTTAAGAAAAAGAAACTTGTGAAGGAATTTAAGTAATGATATCTGGCAATTATCAATATAAAGTATCTTTTAAAGGATATGAAGATAATATAAAGCTGGGGGAAGATGCAGTTAAAAAGATTCGCAGGATGAATCTGCATTCCAGCACTGCTGTTGACTTGAGAAGACAGCAAAGAACTTCTGCACCAGATAAAGGAGGTCGCAAGACTCCACCTGAAATATTCAGATATTTGCATAAAATACGCGGTGATTATGCAATTACTGCATCTAGAGTTTGTGGGGACATAATGAATGCTTATACAAAACTTAGCTTTCCAAAAGATTATAAAGAATTCTCTAAGGCTGTAAAAGATGTTGTATCTATGTATAAAGTAGCTAATTGTGGAGAGCAAGCTTTTTTAGCCCAGGCAGATCTTTTAGAAGCAGGTAAAAAGGCTGATACTATTCATTTTATTATAAAACGCAAGTCTGATGGCGAAGAATATCAAAATAGACAGCATACTTTTTTAGTATTAGGACTGGCAAAAGATGCCAGCATTCAGGATCCTAAAACCTGGGGACAGGATGCAGTTATTGTAGATCCCTGGAGCGGCCTTGTCAAAAGAGCTTATCATGGCGTGGAAGTTTTTAAAGAAATGTTTGGATTTGATAAAAATCAAGAAGAAATTGTATTTCATAAAGAAAAAAACCTGTTTGAAGAAAGTCCTGTACAGAAAAACAAAACACAATAAGAAGATTTATTCAGATTTGATAATCAAAAAGAATATATTGTTTTTAAGGATGGGGATCTTCCAGATAATTTTTTCATAAATAAAAGCTAGCTTCTAAAGCAGGATAATAGCTTATTTATTGGCATTTTTAGCATTAATATTGTAGTACAATATTATAGTGATACATAATAAAATGCGTAAATATGAGTAAGCAATTTCAAATAATATCAAAACACAGTCCGGCCGGTGATCAACCAAAAGCTATTCAGGCTTTGACTGAAGGGGTAAATAAGGGGTATGATAAACAGACTCTTTTAGGTGTAACAGGGTCCGGTAAGACATATACAATTGCAAATGTTATACAAAATGTGCAGAAACCGACTCTTATTATTGCTCATAATAAGACGCTGGCTGCACAGCTATATAATGAAATGAAGGAATTGCTGCCTAATAATGCCGTTGAGTATTTCATAAGCTATTATGATTATTATCAGCCTGAAGCTTATATTCCCAGAACCGATACTTATATTGAAAAGACTTCCAGTATCAATGAAGAAATTGACAGACTTCGCCACAGCACTACAAGGAGCTTGTTTGAAAGAAAAGATGTTGTAGTTGTAGCAAGTGTTAGCTGTATTTATGGCCTGGGACTTCCTGAAAATTATTTCAGGGGATCGATGAAGGTTTCTCTGGGGGATTTGATAGACAGGGATGATTTTCTTAGAGAGTTAGTAAATGTCCACTATGAAAGAAATGATATAGACCTTAAGAGAGGCACATTCAGGGCTAGAGGTGATATAGTCGAAATTCAGCCAGCTTATGAAAACACTATAATCAGGCTTCATTTTTTCGGGGATGAGATTGAGAAAATAGCAAGGATTGATCATGTGACCGGTGAGATTCTTGAAATATCTGAACGTGTGGTAATTTATCCTGCTGTACACTATTTATCAGGTACTGAAGATTTACTGGAAACCTGTCAGCTGATTAAAAATGAGTTAGTTGAAAGACATGACGAGTTAAAAAGTGAGAATAAGCTTCTTGAAGCTCAAAGAATTTGGCAAAGAACCAACCATGATCTTGAAATGATTAGAGAAGTCGGTTATTGTAACGGAATTGAGAATTATTCAAGGATTTTTGAAAGACGCGCTCCAGGTTCTCCCTCTGCAACTTTGCTGGATTATTTTCCTGAAGATTTTCTTGTTGTCATAGATGAATCTCATGTCACTTTGCCCCAAATAAAGGGCATGTATAATGGTGATAGGGCGAGGAAAGATGTCCTGATTGAATATGGATTCAGACTTCCGTGTGCCAGAGATAACAGACCTCTGAAAATAGAAGAATTCTGGGAAAGAGTTAATCAGGTAATATATGTCTCCGCTACTCCTGCAGAGTTTGAAAGAACGAATACCGAACAGATTGTTGAGCAGATAATCCGCCCAACAGGACTTGTTGATCCTGAAGTAGAAATAAGACCTATTGAAAATCAGGTCGATGATCTTATGAGTGAGATTAAAATACGTTCTGATAAGAATGAAAGGGTTCTAATTACTACGCTTACTAAGAAAATGGCTGAGGATCTTACGGATTATTTTCTTCAGCTCGGCATCAGAGTCAGATATTTACATAGTGAAATTCAGTCACTTGAAAGGGTTGAGATATTAAGAGATTTAAGACTGGGCGAGTTTGATGTCTTGATCGGAGTTAACCTGCTGAGAGAGGGGCTGGATTTACCTGAAGTTACTCTGGTTGCCATTATGGATGCTGATAAGGAAGGATTCTTAAGATCAGAGACAAGTTTAATACAGACTATTGGTAGGGCTGCAAGAAATTCATACGGGAGAGTTGTTCTTTATGCTGATAAGATTACTAACAGTATTCAAAGAGCAAAGGAAGTAACCGACAGAAGAAGACTTATTCAGATTGAATATAACAGAGTTAATAATATTACACCTAAAACGATTGTTAAAGAAATCAAAAATAACCTTCTTGAGCTTGTAAACAGCTATAGAAGTGTTGAAGATGTTATTGCAGAGCAAATGGTCGAAGTCGGAGCATCAATTGATGATTTGCCTAAAATTATTGATAAGCTTGAAAAAAGTATGCATGCCGCAGCTAAAATTCTTGATTTTGAACGTGCAGCAGAAATTAGAGATAAATTAAAAAATCTGCGTGAAATTCAAAAATCTTCCCCTGTCGAACCTTCAATTGGTAAAGGGAAAAAGAGATAATTGATTAATTTTTCACTTTATAGTTAGTTATTTTGGCATGGAATATTTTGTCACAGCTTTATAGCAGGGAGTCAGGCTTTTTCCGTCGCTTAATGTGCCATTAAATTGACAAGGCACATAGGCTCCTTCAAAAGTCTGACTCCCTTAATGTTCATTTTAAATTATGAGAAAGCTGTTTTTTGTCTTAAACAATATAAGAGATATTTTTCTTTTTTAATTTGTTATATAAATCAAAACTCTCATTATGAAGATTTGCTTCATTGTTGATATTTAAGGATTCTTGCTGGTTTTTATTTATATATTTATTCTTAATCCAGGAAGCAAATGGTGTCGCAATAAGTGGAACTATTATTCTTTCTCCTATCATTCCAGAGCCTATAAGCGCTAGTGCTGCTATGAATCCTGTTTTGCTTCTTTTAAACAACTCTGGAGAAGTTTCTTTCAAATGTCCGAATAGTTTATTTGTAATCTTTGTCTGTAATTTTTCATTTGAAATCGCAATTCCCATGACCATTTGCACCCCACAGGTTACAAATCCGCTCGCTAAATCAAGTGCTGCTACAAATTTCCTTTTTTCCAGCGGGATTTCTTGGTTATTTATACTCTGGTAGAATCTGAGTATACATGAGGCAGCATCTTTTGCCACGCTGGTACCGACTAGTATTCTTGCAGCATAAATATCGTTGCTAACGACTTTATTAATGTGCCGTTGCAGGAATTGATTATTTGCAATTGTTCTAAGCGTTGGTGTTATCATTTTTGCTGCCTAATTAGTCTTTTATTTTGGTTTTACTGAGATTAGGAAAGAATTTTGCCATGAATTTGGGATATATCCAGTTAACTGCTGATATGATAAATGGCAAAGATGCAAGAGTCAGTCCGAGACTTACTCTGTCTTTGAGCACGTCAAGTCGTTTTTCGGCCATTTTTAATGCCTGCTTTGTTTGATTTTTGCTGATATTAAAGTTGGAGCCCAGTTGACCTGTTTTTGCTAATTTGTCTATAATCTGGCTGGTTTTAGCGACCAATCCTATCTGAGTGACAAAGGTCAAAACTGCTTCTATAGGCTGTTTCCATGCAGAGTATGCCCTATTGTCCTTTTCTTCACTTGAAAAAGGATTAAACGCAATAACAAGAGGGGCTATGGCAAATTTTCCAAGAGAGTTTACTGTAATACTTAATTTTTCGCCGCCTACTTCTGAAAACTTAACAGCAGATTTTACGTACCACGGTTCTGTAGCCAGTTGCTTTGTCAGTGCACAGGCTATATTACCCTTAAATTTAGGTCCGTTATTTTGTTTTACGGGTATTTTATGTGATATTTGCATAATCATTCTTATTAATTTGTTATTTGTTTAATTTTATCAGCAATACGAAAACTTTTGTTCAAGGCAATTTAAAATTTTCACAGTTCTTTTAATTTATGTCGATATAAAATTTAAAACGAAAAGCCAGAAAAGTTGCTTATGAAAATGATGAATATAAACTTTCCAGAAATAATGGCTGGATGTAATTCCAGAAAAGCTAGTATTGCTAAGGATGGTGCTAGTAGTAACTATTCTGTGAAACAAGATGCTGATTCTAATAATACTGCTTATCCCATTATTTTCACGGGTACTAATGTCAAATATACAGCCAAAAATTCTCAAAAAACTCAGATAAAATCCACTCAAAATACATATAAAAAACTTGCACAAATACTAAAGGAAAGGTTTAGGGATTATGATAGTCTGGATAAACTTGATTATGGCGCAGGATTGGGTCATAGTAAAACAATACTTGGTGCTGAAACTTATGAACCTTACGCCCGAGGTTATAAACCTGACTATGTAAAGCCAGGTGATATAACTAAAAAATACGATATAATAACAAATTTATACGTATTAAATGTAATCAAGGATTTAAAAACAAGAAATAATGTAGTAAAGCATATTGGCGAGTTGTTGAAACCCGGTGGTGAGGCATATATTAGTGTAAGGCCTAAAACGGACGTTGACGCAATCAAAAGTGGGATACCTTGTGGAGATGGAGTATTAACTTCTATTGGGACATTTCAAAAAGGATTTACCTCAATAGAATTACAGGAATATGTTAAGCATATATTAGGGGATGGTTATAAAGTAGAAAAAACCAAGTTTTCTTCAGGTGTAGATGTTGTAGTTACTAAATCAAAAGAAATTGAGCCTGCTAAAAAAGTAAAAAAGTACAGTATTCCTCCTAGGAGCAAGGAATATGGCGTGGGAAAAGTAATGGGAAGTCAGGTTTATCTTCATAAAGAATATGAAAATGTTTTAAAAAATGATGGATTAAATTTAGCTAAATCCAGCATTCCAGCAGATTTTACGTATGACATTATTTGCTATGATAAAAAGGACAAAAGTTTTTCGTTTATAAGCTCGCCTGATTTTAATACTGCCAATGAACCAGTAAGAGGTGATGCTTATAAAGTAAAACCTAGTGAAACTGTTAAATATGTAAAACCTCCCAAAGATCCGCTCATATATCATCATAAATGGTTGTTTGTAAAGGATGATTATGCGGGGTTTGATGTTGAAGCTTCTAAGAAGAGGAGTGAGCATTGGACATCATTGGACAATATTGATTCTTCAAGAATTGGAAGAAAAAGCTACTGGGAAAAGCATAAAATTCCAAAGATTACTGCAAAAGAATAAAGCAAAAAAGAAGTTATTAGCTTCTTTTTTGCTTTTAAATGTGGACACCCCGACCCTTATAAACCGCCTTTCGACGAATCAAGCTAGGGTCGAGGCATCCTATATAT
>DNSU01000004.1:0-1334 GCA_003499585.1 Cyanobacteria bacterium UBA9579
ATTGGAAAGGCAGTGAAAAAAATAAAATGCTTCAAAGAATTTATGCAACTGCTTTTTGGACAAAAGAAGATTTAAAAGAACATCTCGATAAACTGGAAGAAGCAGAAAGAAGAGATCACAGAAAACTCGGAACTCAGCTGGATTTATTCAGCCTAAGAGAAGAAGTCGGAGCAGGTCTTGTTTTATGGCACCCTAATCTTGGTGTAGTCAGACAAATGCTGGAAGACTACTGGAGACAGGAACATAGAAGAAGAGGTTATGACATAATCTATACTCCACATATTGCCAAATCCCAATTATGGGACATCTCAGGACATAATGAACACTTTAAAGACAATATGTTCTATATGGAAGTTGATGAGCAGGATTATGTGCTTAGGCCAATGAACTGCCCATTCCATATGCTGATTTATCAAGCCAAAAGACACAGCTATAGAAATCTGCCGCTTAGATATGCTGAGCTTGGAACCGTTTACAGATATGAAAGATCAGGGGCTCTTCATGGCATGACCCGCGTGCGTGGCTTTACTCAGGATGATGCTCATATATTCTGTACCCAGGATCAGTTTATAGAGGAAATTAAGAGAATTATTGATCTGGTTGATCATACCCTAAAGCTCTTTGATCTTGAATATACTATTGAATTATCAACCAGACCGGAAGGATTTGTAGGATCTCTTGAAATTTGGGAAAAAGCAGAAGCTGGCCTTAAACAGGCAATGGAAGAAAAAAATCTTCCATATGTAATTAATGAAGGCGATGGAGCTTTTTATGGCCCTAAACTCGATTTCAAGTTAAAAGATGCTCTTGGAAGAACCTGGCAAGGTGCGACCATCCAACTTGACTTCAATCTGCCCATCAGATTTGATCTAAAATACACCGAAAAAGACGGTAGCCTACAAACTCCTGTTATGATTCACAGAGTAATTTATGGAACTCTCGAAAGATTTATCGGTATCTTAATAGAGCATTACGCTGGAGCATTCCCAACATGGCTTGCTCCTGAGCAGGTAGTCGTTATTCCTATTGCGGAAAGACACGTTGAATACGCTAATTCAATTTATAACACCTTAAAAGATATGGATATCAGAGCTCATCTCGATGACAGAAGCGAAAGTATGAATTATAAGATAAGAGAAGCTCAGGTTAATAAAGTACCTTATATGATGGTAATAGGCGATAGAGAAATAGAAACTAATCAGGCTTCTATAAGAACAAGAACCAAAGGTGATCTTGGTTCTAAGGATGTTAAAGAATTTATCGAACTGCTAAAACAGGAAATTGACTCCAAAAAAAGCGTAATTTAAACGCTGATAAATAAAAAAATTCTGACT
>DNSU01000004.1:1414-3182 GCA_003499585.1 Cyanobacteria bacterium UBA9579
ATTCTGACTACTAAAGCTAGTAGTCAGAATTTTTTATTGCGTCTTAGTAAAGATAGAAGAATTCGTCTAATTGCATTCCTGTAATATTTCTTAATATATTTATAGAAATTGGCAATTCAGACAAATAGAATGTTTTTTTAAATGTAGGGAAGATTGTAATTTATGCGTTCAGTAAAAACCACTGACCATTGATTAATCTGGAGGAGAATTAGGAATGTATTTAATAAAAAGCTTTTAAAAAAGAAAACCTATACAGCAATTAATTGCTGTATGCAGGCATTTTAATAATTGAAGGGGAAAAAATAAGAGGAATCGGAAGGAAATATAGTATGGGATTATTAGGTAGCGTAAAAAAAGCAGTCAAAGGAGTTTTTAAAGGCGCTAAAAATATTGTAGGCGGAGCTGTTAAAAGCGTTGCCAACATTGGCAAAAGTATATTCAGCGGAAAAGGAATATTAGGAAGTATTGGCAATATTGCTAAAAGCATATTTAGCAAAGGCGGTATATTTGGCAAATTGCTGCCTCTAGCAGGCCTTGCATTTGGTGGTGTCGGGCTGGCCGGCATGCTCGGCGGCGGTGGACTTGGCAGTATTTTTAGCGGTGGCGGACTAAGTAGTATATTTGGCGGTATTTCCAGTAAATTAGGTATAGGTAGCATATTTGGTGGCAGCACTACTGGTAATATTTTCGGCAATGTAGCAGGTAGTTTTTTAGGAGATATAACAAAATTAGATAAATCAGCAGCTAAGCCAGCCTCTTTTGATTTAAATCCTGACATAATGCCAACCATGTCCTTAAGTAATATTTTACAAACATCAACATTTGGAGCCCCTGTAAGCTCATCAATATTATCATCAAATCCGTTTAGCCCAATGTCATCAGTAGATCATACTCTAAGATTAGCAAATTCAGCATTACCTGCATTTCAGGCTATAGGAAATCTAAGAATTTAACAAAATCAATTATCCTCTACTAAATATCCTCTTAACCAAGAGAAAAGGTAAAAAACCTTTTCTCTTTTTATTGCCAATAATGACTGGTTGCTTGATCATCAAACACCGTATATGACGCAAAGCTTATTTATAATTAATTATCTGCCATCTTCTTAATATTTCTTAATTTATTCTTAAAAATGCGCAATTTTTTAAAAATAGAATTGTTTAATATAGTAGGGTTATATATAAGATGTATAAAAGTGAACTAAATTAGATAGAACAATGTATCAATGTGAAATTTTGACCTATTTGTGGGGATCAAAGTAAATTAAGTGGGTTAACAACAATGGAGGAGAAATTAGTATGGGGTTATTTTCTGGCGTAAAAAAAGCAGTTAAAAAAATAGGCAATGGCATTGGAAATGTAGTAAAAGGTACAGGCAAAGTCCTGACAGGTGATATAGGCGGTGGCCTAGAACAAATTGGAAAAGGCGTTGTAGATTCTACAGTAGAAACCTTCTTTAAATTACCATTTGAAACTTTAAAAGTACCTTTCAAAGCAATAGCTGAAAATCCTCTTACAGCTGGAGGAGCAGCAGCCGGTTTTGCCCTCGGTGGTCCTTTAGGCGCAATATTAGGCGGCATCTTAGGCCGTAAAGCTGATAAATCTATTTTCAAACAACCGGAACAAAATGATCAAATAATTAATGAATCAGATCCTTATGATGATATTAATTCTATTAATCAACAGCCTAATCCTATGGATAATATGAATTCAATGTTGCCTTTAATGGCTATGCTACAACAGTTTATGCAACAAATGAATCCATTCAG
>DNSU01000004.1:3301-3529 GCA_003499585.1 Cyanobacteria bacterium UBA9579
CACCACAACAAATGCAATATCCACCGCAGCAAATGGCATATCCGCCACAATCGATGGCGTACCCACCACAACAAATGGCATTTCCACCACAACCACAACATGTAATAATTAATAATACTACTAATAATTATTTTAACTCAAACCCAATTAGCAGCCCGTTTGCTGCACTTCAACAGCCAGCATGTCAACAACCAGCATATGCACCAGTTCAACCAGGATATTACAATC
>DNSU01000093.1 GCA_003499585.1 Cyanobacteria bacterium UBA9579
GTTATGGATGGTATTGAAGCCACGCAAAAAATCAGAGAAGCTAAATTATCCTCCAGAATCATTATGTTTACTTCAAGAGACAGCGAGCAGGATGTATTTGCAGCGTTAGGCGCAGGAGCTGATGCTTATATAATGAAAGGCGCATCACCTGAGCAATTAATTTCTGCTATTAGAGCAGTTAATGAAGGAACGGCATGGCTTGATCCTGCCATTGCAAAAATAGTTCTAAGAAATGTTAGCCAGCAAAAGACCACTCAGCCTGTAGACAGAAAAAATTCCAAATCGCCATTTGCTGCTAATTTAACAGAAAGAGAAATGGAAGTTTTAGGTTTGATAGTAGAGGGACTGACGAACCCGCAGATAGCCGAAAGATTATTCATTACCAGAGCTACTGCAAAGGCTCATGTGCACAGTATTTTACAAAAGATGTGCGTTGATGACAGAACTCAAGCAGCCGTTACTGCTATGAGAGAAGGTCTGGTATAACT
Source organism: Cyanobacteria bacterium UBA9579 (assembly GCA_003499585.1). GTDB lineage: Bacteria > Cyanobacteriota > Vampirovibrionia > Gastranaerophilales > UBA9579 > UBA9579. Next base: position 489 of record DNSU01000093.1, read on the forward strand.
AAAGAGCCAGAGGTGCAAATTGAATTTTCAGATAGATTATGACCATTATTTACATTACAGCACTATTTAAAATTGGATTTATGAAAAATTCTCTAAAATATTTGTTTATATTCTCAATGTTAATATCAGTCATAATGGCTGGTATAGGTATATCTTATGCTAAAAAGCCTCCAAATAACACTGAAATTAAACCCCCTAATCTTAAATTTGAATATTATAATTTATTTCCCGGAGGGCAGGAGCTTAATCTTTTTGGAATAGAAAAGAAAAGAGAAATTGTAGGCCCCGGGATTATCTCTCCTGATATGGAGAAAGTTGCCTATTCAGAGGTCTATTTTTATCCTCAAAACAATCAGTTTAGCAGTAAAATCTTTTATGTAACTGCAGGCCCGTTAGATGTACTTGATAATTTATCAGTTACTCTTTCACCATCTGAGCTTGCGAATATTTTTGCTGTTAAAAAAGTTGATAATTCAGGCAAAGTAATTATTAAATCCGGTAGTGATTCATTTGATTCTCAGATTTTTCGTACTTTAACAATCATTGACTGGTCAAATGACAGTAAAAAGTTATTAGTTAAAGAAACAGTCGGAGAACATCTTCGAGGAATCTGGGCAACTAATTTATGGGTTTATGATTTTGATGTTAAAAAAGCCAGAAAGCTTGATGAAATAAGAAAAGCAGTGACTTATTATTGGAAAACAAAATATCACTTACGTTTATATGATTACAGATGGGATATCATACCGCTTGGTTGGGATACTACAAATCCGGAGATGATAGTTGTGAATGCATATGGATATAACCGTGGTAAAAAAGAATTCCTTGGCTGCTGGGGTATAGATTTTAGAGGCAGAAGGTCTCAATTATTGTCTTTAGATGATGAAAACTGGCCTGTTGAGAAAAACGGGCTTGTAATAGTTGATAAGTAAGTTTTTTGATATTTTAAAATTAACTATATAAAATAAGATTATGACCAGATTGGGGAAGAGTTAAATGAGAAAGACATTTTTTTATATATCACTTTTTATTATGACCTGGATCTATACAACTCAGTTTAAGAGTGTAGACTGGGATCTATGGGCGAGATTGGCTGTAGGTAAGATATTTTTTGAGACAGGTTGGATATTAAAGAATGATATTTTTTCATATACGATAACTAAACCGATATGGGTAGATCACGAATGGGGGTCAGGAGTGGTATTTTACTTCTTGGCTGATCATTTTGGGGATATTGGACTTTTACTATTAAAGATAATCGGAACTTTTCTAATAGTATTTTTGCTGAGTAAAATTATTGAAATGCAAAATATTAAGCCTAATCAGCATTTAAAGTTAATGTTTTATATTCTGACTCTAATGGGTATATATTACGGTGTTAGCGGTACCGTAAGATGCCAGTTATTTACGTTTATATTTTTTACCCTTTGGATATATGTGCTTGAAAGAGTAAGAAGAGGAGAAACCAGGCTTTTATGGATATTGCCTACTACATCCTTGATATGGGCAAACCTGCATGGGGGCTTCGTGGCTGGATTAGGGCTTATTGGTATATATGGAATAGGTGAGTTTTTAAACAGAAAACCATTTAAGAAATATTTTCTAATCCTGATTCCGGCAACACTAATAACGCTTATTAATCCTTATGGAGTTGAATATTGGAGTTTTATACTTCATGCGGCTACTATGGCAAGGATTACGATATCTGAATGGCTTCCTACAGGTATATTTCCATTAGATAAATGGAAAGGTTTTAAAGTATTTACTGCTATAGCATTATTAAGCTGGTTATATAGTATTGTAAGAAACATTCCTAAGTCTCAGGATTTAATCAAAAGATATCATGAGCTTGATAAAGTTAAATATTTATTGTTATTTGTTACTTTATATCTGGCTATGAGGTATAACAAACATCAGTCTTTATTTGTTATATCTGCTACAGCTTTTCTTTACCATCACTTTTACACAATATTTGATACCCTAAAAGAGCAGGCAATCACATTTATTGAACAGATTAAAAGGTTTGAGAGTATAAACATAAGAGATAAAGCTACTAAGATATTAGCAAAAGTAGCCTTAGTAAAGGATGTTTTAGTTTTTGCCATTATAATAGGAATTGGAGGCTTATTAGTATGTACAGCACCTTTAAAATTTGGAGTTGATCCTTCAAGATTTCCTGTTAGTGCTGTTGAATTTATGAAAAAGAATAATATATCAGGAAACACTCTAACCCTTTTCCATTGGGGTAGTTACGTTGCATGGAAGCTTTATCCTGATAATCTTATAGCAGAAGATGGCAGGTATGAAGAAGTTTATCCTGAAGATTTGCATATGAAAGTATATAATTTTAATTATAAAATTAATGATTTTTGGCTAAGTTTTTTGAATGAATATCATACGGATGTCATACTTATGGAAAAGGCAAACAGGTCTTATCCAGCTATGCTTCAAGTAAAAGAGTGGAAGCAAATTTATGATGATCCAATAAGCGCAGTATTCGTCCCTGTACATAAAGCCAAAAAATCATATTTAATGCCCAAAATTCATGTAAGAACTATTTTTGAAGAAAAATATGATACAAAAATCAATTTTAGATAAGGTGATAATATCACCTAACTTATGTTAACGACTATAGTCTTGAAGATTTTAAGCCTAGCTTAAAGTTATAAGTTAACGTTTTAGCACTACTTTAGATAATTATTAAGGATTAAATGAGTAGGACTTGAAAAAAGCCAATATAAAAGAATATCTTTTCTATATAGCTATTTTAGTTCTGGTATGGGTATATTTAATAACTTTTAATGAATTTGACTTTGACCTGTGGGCAAGATTGGCTGTAGGCAAGATATTTTTTGAGACAGGCTGGATATTAAAGAACGATATATTTTCATACACAATAACCAAACCGATATGGGTAGATCACGAATGGGGATCAGGAGTGGTATTTTACTTTCTGGCTAATCATTTTGGAGATGTAGGGCTTTTACTAATGAATTAACCCCGATGCAGA
>DNSU01000045.1:0-6009 GCA_003499585.1 Cyanobacteria bacterium UBA9579
CAAATAACTAGCAATTCGAGTTAGTTATAGAGTAAAATTATAAAGTAAGATATATAGATAATGCATGTGACTTTAGGAGATGTTAAATGAAACCTTTAAAAGGACTTGTTAAATTAATAGAGGCCCTATCACTGTTTTTAGTTCCAGTCGTAGTATTTTACTGGTTTCTTACACTTGTTAACCTGCAAGCCATAAAACCACTTATAGCAATATTGGGGCAGATATTTCTTCCCTTTTTATCTTTCATAAAAACATTTACCAGCTTTGAAGTTCAATATGAAGAGGTAATGGTTGATTTCGCTCCATTTGTTTTAGCAGGTGCACTAGTAGCAATATTTCTTGTGTTCTCAGGACTAGAAAAGATTCTGGACAGTACCGAACTGGCTATGAAAAAACGCAAGAAGAAAATACAGGAAGCTCTGGAGAGAGAGCAGCAGGATCTCCAAAGAATGAAATACCTTGAAGAATTGGCAAGAAATAAGGTTACCTATCTAACATTGAAATTCAGACAAAAAGAAACTGAAAATGCTTATCTGTACGTAGGCAGAGAGGATATTTTTGGCGAAGGTATTCTTGGTACACTAATAAATGATATGCTGAACAAGTCTAAAGATCATAACGGCAAAAAAACCAATACATTTCCAGATGAAGATGGAACTTATAGCTTTATTTTCTATAATTTAACCGATGCAATTGATTATGCTTTCTTTGTACATAATAAAGTTATGGAGATAAATAAGGAAGTTTTAGACCTGAGCAAGAGATTCCATTATGGTATTGCTTGTCACTGTGCTTATTGCGAATCAACAGAAAAGACAAATCTGGATGTGACCAAGAAATTTTTGAACCTTGGCGGTGAAAATGAAATAATCGTCAGTGAATTATTTAAGAAAAAATATGATGAACATAAAGAGGCTACTAATTTAGTGTTTGAGTCTAAAGGTATCTATAATATCGATAGTTCTCAAGCAGAAGTTTTTGAGCTTAAAGTCAGATAAATTAATTTCTCGAGAAGTTTTAATATTCTAAATTAATTTAGAATATTAGTTTTATTGTTTTGTTTTTGATAAGCTAATAAGTATAGTGAGTGTGGTTACTGTTAAGTTAATGAGTAAATAGTTATGAATAAAGCAGAACTTTTACTTCCGGCAGGAAATATAGAAAAAATGCAGTATGCAATTGCATATGGTGCAGATGCAGTTTATTTAGGCATAGTTGATTTCAGCTTAAGAAGCATGAAATCAGGAAATGTAATTACCCTTGATAATATAAAAGAGGCAATTGAAATAGCTCATAATGCCGGAAAACAGGCATATGTGACATTAAATATTTTTGCCCATAACGATGATTTTAAAAAGCTCCCTCCAATGCTTGAAGTGTTGGCTGATGCAAAGCCTGATGGCATTATATTTGGAGATCCGGGTTTTTATTCTGTATTAAAAAGAGAACTTCCTGATGTACCATTGCATATAAGCACTCAGGCAAATACCTTAAACTATGAAGCAGTCAAGTTCTGGCAGGATTTAGGTATTACAAGAGTTATTCTTGCAAGGGAACTGGCATTAAAGGATATAGAAGAAATTTCAAATAAAGTGCCCGGAATGGAGCTTGAAGTTCTTGTCCATGGTTCTATGTGTGTTGCATATTCGGGAAGATGCTTAATTAGCGATTATATGACTGACAACAAGAGGAAATCCAATCAAGGTGGCTGTGTACAGCCTTGCAGGTGGAAATATAGCCTCGTTGAAGAGAAACGTCCGGGGCAATATTATGAAATTTCTGAGGATGATAAAGGAACATATATTCTTAATCCTAAAGATATGGCATTAATCGGCCAAATTCCTGATTTAATCAATGCAGGTGTCTGCTCTTTTAAAGTAGAAGGCAGAACAAAAAGTCTATATTACGCTTCAGTTGTTGCTAAAGCATACAGGCAGGCCATAGATACTCATTATGCAGGAAAACAGGTTGATGCTAATGAGTTGTTACTTGAACTCTCAAAAGTAGGCAATCGTGGCTTTACAACAGGCTTCCTTCTTGATAGGCCTGATTCTAGCCATTATGATTACAATACAAGTAAAGGTATTGCCGGTGCGACTTTCCTTGGCACAATTATTGAACGAAAAAATAGCAATACCTATAAAATTCAAGCCAGAAATCAAATCAAAGTTGGAGATAATGTTGAATGGATAACTCCATCTCAGCTAATCAATGCCCAAATAACAGCTATAACAAATTCTTATAATGAAAATGTACAAGTTGCGGATACTAATGATATAATTTATCTCAGTTTGGATGAGCAGTATGGCAAACTGGACAACTGGCAATGGGGAATTATTAGAAGTAAGGAAGAGAAAAATGGTATTCAGGCTGAAGCCAACATATGTTGTGGAGCATGTAACTGATATTAATCTTGAAGATTTAAAGGCTGAAGGTATCAGAGGTTTAATATTCGATCTTGATAATACTATCATGGCTCCAAAAACCGGAGAACTAACAAAAGAAGTAGAAGGCTGGCTTAATGTCGTTAAGAATGATTTTAAAATTTCTATTGTAAGTAATAACCCGCGTGAGCATTATGTTCAAGAAGCCGCTCAGTTAGTTGGGGCTCCTGCATATGCAAAGGCCAAAAAACCTGGCACAGAAGTCGCTGCTAAAGCCTTAAAAGAAATGGATTTATTGCCATCACAGGTTGTTATGATAGGAGATAGACCCCTAACGGATATATGGGTAGGGCAAAGACTAGGTATGATAACAATTCTCGTTGATCCTCTAATTAAGCATGAAGAAATAGCAATAGTGAAATTTTTGAGAAAATTAGAGAGAATATTTATTGAGAGACCTAAAAAAATATTTACACATCACAAAAAAGGTGACTAGGTCACACTCATAAGTCATCGATCATTCCAATATAATTAATTTCATTAAAAGGTTAGATTATGTCTTATTTAAATAAAATTTTTGATATTAACTCTACACAAGCTATATTTGCAAAATTTGCTTCTCAGGATACTCTGGATGCGGCATTAAGAGTGGCTTTAATAATCATAACTTCAATGGTGATTATTAAATTAGCGATTATATTTGCAGAAAAGATAAGGACAATAGTTGAATCAACATCATTAATAAATGATGACAGACTCAAACTAAGAACCCAGACAATAAGCAGAATAATAAACAGTTCTATTGTAGTATTTGTAAGCATAATTGCTTTTATGTTAATACTGGGCGAGCTGGGAGTAAATCTTGCTCCTATACTTGCAGGTGTTGGAGTACTGGGTTTAGCAATAAGTTTTGGCGCACAGAATCTTGTGAAGGACATAATTACAGGATTCTTTATCCTTCTGGAAGACCAATACGGTATTGGTGATATTATAAAAATTGATAGCCATGCCGGTATAGTAGAAAACATGAATCTAAGAACCACAATTTTAAGGGATTTAGAAGGTAATGTTCATATAATTCCAAATGGTGAAATCAAAAAAGTTACAGTCATGACAAAATTATGGTCCAGAGCCCTTATAGATATTAAAGTCTTTTATAAGCAAGATATTCAGAATATTTTCTCTATAATAGCTCAAGAAGCAAGAAAGCTTGCAGCAGAATGGGCTGATAAGATTATTGAAGAGCCTGAAATTCTTGGCGTTGATTCTATTGATCCAAATGGCCTGACTATCAGGTTAATAATTAAAACTAAAACTGCTCAGCAATGGGCCGTTTCAAGAGAATTCAAGAAAAGAATTATGGAAAGGTTTAATCAAGAAGGAATTGATTTGCCCTTTTTCCAATCTGTAGGCTATGTTCATAATTAGATAGATTTATATAAAGAGCATTATATAAATCGGTGATCGAGCAAAACTATGCTAATGTATGATCTGACAGATTATTTAATGTATTTTCAGCTATCGTTTTAAAAGTGCTCATTCGTCCTGGAAATACACCATAAAAATCTACAGACGCTTGTGCCATATTAGTAAGGTCTTCAAGATTGCCAGCTGAGTCTGATTCCATGATTTTAGTCAAAGTAAGCAATTCTTTAAATATACAGCTGGCAAGGATTTGATGTTTATCAAAAAGCTCTCCCTGAAGTTTTATATAATATTGCATTAAACTGCCGGCTAGAATTCTAATTTTATCTATATCAAAGCTGGTTTTTTTGAGTTCTTCCAAAAGCTGGTTTGCTTTATCCAGGCCATCTTGAGCAAGAGGCATAAACTCATCTATATCTTTAAGTATGCATTTTATTTGTGCTGCAACTTCGTTTAGATGCTCTTTAACAGGTTCATTATAATTTAACAGCATTTGATCTATGGCTGAATCAACATTTGCATTTAGTGGTGCGCATTTTTCAAGAATTTCTTTTAATTCAACATTTTTAAAACCGTCAATTTGAGCACCGCCTGTCGATGAATTAATTAACTCAAGATCAGGGTGCTCATATGCAAAGCTTTCAAAATATTGTATAAAACCTGCATAGTTGGCATCTGTAGTAAGCATTTCTCCATTTTGTCCACGAACAAAAGCTATATTTGCTTTAATTGGTTCTAATTTGGATTTTATAATTTCCGCAATAACTTCATCAGTAGCGTTTGCTGCTATGTGTTTTTTAAATTCTTCAATATTTTCAAGTTCAACCTCATATTGCCCTGTTAACTGGTCTTTAACCAGCCTAATGGCTCCATATGCACTGTCTGCGGAGTAGCATTTATCACCTGAATAAGCTAAATCCTGCCCAACAAGAATAATAGGGTTGCATCCCATCATAAGGGCTGAAAATAAAGCGCAATATGATACAGTTCCTTTGTTTTCATAATCCTCAACTGAGAATCCTGCGGTTTTTGAAATCCATCTTGAAAAAAGGTCATTATTGCTATAAAAAGTAAATTTTCGTTTAAAATCCAGTTTATGCAGGTTTGTATTAGCAACAGCCAGTGCAATCAGGTTAATGTCAGAAATATCAAGCCCTTTAACCTGAGGGCTAGTATCGCCTACTTCTATAAAAGTAATAAAATCAGGCTTTATTCCATACTTAACCAGAGTTTTATATGCATTCGCAGCACTGAATATTATTACCCTGTCTCTGTATTGAGCCAGATATTGAGCTGTTTTATCAAGTGAAGGGCCTGATGAAACTATAACAGCAGGCTTTGATTTGAATTTATTTCTAAGCGCATCAACATTATATCCATCTGCAATTATCGGAATATTTTGTATACCTTGTAATGTCCACCATATAGATTTCTCAAATAAAGTAGTATAATTTGCCTCAAGATGATTGACAACTTGAGGAAAGTCTTCTTTTAGGCTGGATATTTCCTGAGGATACAGAATATTACTGGAATTTAACCCGCTGATATTTAATGAATCCTTGTGCATAAATAATTCTTCAAGAGATTTCATTAGTTCTACACGTGTATTTGCAATACGAATTCTGTTTTCATTCAATTCATTAGAAAAATCCACCGCTTCAAGAGTAAAGCGAAGAATGTCCAGATTTGGCTCATATACAATGATTTTCCCTTTTGCACTTAGACAGTATCTTTTAAATAAATATCCAAGACCAAGACCGACTATTATATTAATTGATTCAGAAGTGTTTTGGAATCGTTCAAAGACATTTAAGGCTTCCTGCTGAGGATCTTTGATGTCATGGAGGGGTGTTCCATTATAAACTAATATAGGATCGCCAGATTCGGCAGCAGTAAGCTCAAATCGTGCCTCCGCATTAAAGGCATGCTTGTAAATTTTATCTGCAAGAATAGGGTTGTATTCTTTAATTCCTGCAATATTATTTTCCAAAATACTCACTATTTTAACCCCGTTTTATAATTCGGATTTCCAATCACCTTATAAATCAGGTGAAAGGATGTCTTTCAAGTCTTCGTAAGTGAGAGATTTCCCGATAGCTCTGTCTACAGAAATAATGGTATCTGCCAAATCTCTTTTTCTTTCCTTGAGTTTCATAATTTTCTCTTCGACAGAACCTTTAGTAATCAGCTTATACACAAG
>DNSU01000045.1:6075-11078 GCA_003499585.1 Cyanobacteria bacterium UBA9579
CAGAACCTTTAGTAATTAGCTTATACACAAACACTTTCTTTGTCTGGCCAATCCTGTGCGCTCTATCTGTTGCCTGATCTTCAACAGCAGGGTTCCACCATGGGTCATAATGAATTACATAGTCTGCGCCTGTGAGGTTTAATCCTGTTCCACCCGCTTTCAAGCTGATAAGGAATATAGGAATGGAATCATCTGAATTGAATCTATTGACCTTATTTGGACGATCTTCGGCTTTAGTGCTTCCAGTAAGGTATTCGTATCTGATGCCTTTTTCTTCGAGCCATTCTTTAACTATATCAAGCATTTGAACGAATTGACTAAAGAGAAGGATTCTATGACCTTCACTGATTATTTCTTCCAACATCTCTTTCATATGTTCAAATTTGCCTGATTCATTGACATTTCTCTCGCCATCCTTATCATATAACCTTGGATGGTTACAGATTTGTCTTAATCTCAATAAAGCAGCAAGTATTGACATTTTACTCTTTTCCATGCCATTAGTTGCAACTTGGTTGAATATTTCATCTCTCGTGCTATCAAGCACATCAAGATAGAAGTCACGCTGCTCCGGTGTCATATGGCAGTATGCAATATTTTCAATCTTATCAGGCAGATCTTTAGCAATATCTCTTTTCATTCTTCTTAGAATAAACGGATATATCTGCTTTTTCAATCTGGATTCGACTGATCTATCTCCTCTGTCTTCAATAGGAGACGCGTATTTATAATCAAAGTCATTAATGTCATACAAAAATCCTGGCATTAAGAAGTCAAATACTGACCATAATTCAGATAACCTGTTTTCTATTGGTGTACCTGATAATGCTAGCCTGTGTGATGCGTTTAGTTGCTTGGCACATTGGGCCGTAACAGATTCATGATTTTTAATATTTTGAGACTCATCAAGTATTACAAGCCTGAAACTATGCTTTTTAAGCTCATCTATATCTCTTCTTAGCAGTGCATAGCTTGTAAGCACCACATCTCTTTTATCGATTTTGCTGAATAAGTCTTTTCTGGCTGAACCAGTCAGGTTTAGAACGGTTAAATCGGGGGTGAATTTCTCAATTTCTGCTTCCCAGTTGAATACAACAGAAGTCGGGGCAATAACCAGTGTTGGTTCTTTACCGAGTTTTTTCTTTGAGTTTTGAATAAGAACTAATGCCTGAAGAGTCTTACCTAAACCCATATCATCTGCCAAAATACCGTTTAATCCATAAGAATGCAGAAACCATAGCCAATTGAAGCCTTTTTTCTGGTACTCTCTTAATTCTGCATTAATATTATCCGGCAACTCAACATCTTCCATTGTGTTGAAAGTACTTATTTGATCCCAGAATTTCTTAAATTTTTTGCTCATTTTAATGGCAACCTGCTGGTCTATTAAGTCAGCCACCAGACCTGCTCTAAATGTTTTAACGTTAAATTTTCTATCTTCTGCTTTTTGAGCGTCAAAGTAGTTCAAGCTTCTTGTAAATTGCAAGATATCTGCTAAAGGTACTTCCACGTAACCTTCTTTTTCAAGATAAAAATATTTTTTGCCCTGCTGCAAATAATGCTGAACAGTATCAAGGTCTATCTCTGTTTTACCTACAGCACAGGAAATTTCAAGGCTAAAGCTGTCAACAGAATCAGCAAAATCAATATCAACATGTATCTTTAAAGGTTTATCAGCAACTTTTAAACTGGAAAAATCATTAAGCTCAACTGTTTTCCAATTGTTTTTGACCAGCTTTGGCAATAGGCTGTTGTAAAAATCAATAGCATGATCACCTTCCACCAATATATTGTTTGTCTGCATAGGGTGAAATTTATTATTTAAGAGAAACTTATATGCCTTTTCTTCCTGGTCAAGATTTCTCTTTACCCAGTATATAATTTCTTCTTCAGGTTTTTTAATCGTTACATAAGGTGTTTTTTCTGCCAGTTTACCGTATGGAACCATGGTTCCGTCATATTCAAAATCAAGAGATGCCTTGATTGACTGATCTTCAGTTAATTCAATGGAGACTACAGCAATAGGAGGCTTTTGTTCAAGCGTTAATTTTTCCAGAGTCTCTGATATTTCTACAGTCATTAATTCTTTAAGTTTTGGCAATTCTTCGTATACGAATTTACCCCCATCCGCATCCCTGATATCAGTAAATGTAGATCGGGTCAGATAGTATGGAAGCGTAGATAGCGCTGTATCCAGAGGAACTATAAGATTTTTGTAGCGTCCCCATTTGATATGTTTTGCAAAGAATTTCACTTCATCTAAAGGATAAATATCTTCTTCCGGCTCAGGTCTTTTCCAGTGAAGAGACAATAAGACATTGCCGACAAGAGAAACATTCACTGTTAGAAGTAGCTGCCATGGAGTCTTTTTGAATTCCAGTCTTTGATTAGATGGATAATCAACAACTTCTTCAACCTGTGATAGAAATTTCAGTGTTTCTTCAAGTTTATTCATTGGAATGCTATGCCATCCGGATTTTTTCTCCGCTCTGCCAGTTCTATAAATATGCTGTAATGCTGCTAATTCAGATTTCTGAGTATTATTTAGCTCAAAAGCTCCATTTGAGGAACTTTGCAGTGCAACCACAGCACGTAAAATTGACTCAATATCATTAACTGGTTCATTCTTAGTTCTATCTATGATTTGCACAGCAGCAAATTTAGGGTTAAATTTAGGATTAAAGACGAATTTATACCCGCCTTGCGGATCGGTGATTTCAGGCGGATTTTCATCTTCAAACTTAAATTCCTTGCCTTTGGTTTCAGTTAAATATTCTTCATAAAAGTGTTTGCTTATGCTAACAAGCCCAACTGATACGGCATGCTTACACCATTCTTCTTCCAAAGGGCAATCGCATTGAGCCGAAACCTTTTTAGGGCTGAATTTGAGCTTAATATTGTACTTATCCTGAAAATTCCCTTTAACAGATGCAATTACAGTATTATCCTGACGCTCTATATCAAGAACTTGATTGGTCTGATAATACTCGTAGCCTCTTCTCCAGCTTCCAGGTGTTGCTAAATTTTTAATATATTGAAAATTGAACATATTGAAACTTTATAATATATATCCCACTAACATTTTATACTATTTATGCTTTTATTCCAGATCCACAATTATTTCCGAATTCAGATAATCAGTTAATTATAATTCTCTAAAAAAATGAAAACCAATTTGGCACTGAAGTGATTTGGAGCAGTGTCTATTATTAAAGACTGAAAAAAAGAATTATAGTTCAATAACTTTGCCAGGTTTATTACTGAAATTCAGCAATATTAAACTTGATCACTGAAAGCTCATTTTTATAAGTTTTCGTGATCAACTTTTTAAGTATACAATAAAATTCTACTTTTTAATATCAAAAGAAAACCATTTAAAGAGAATTATGAGAAAATCTTATCGAGCCAGCCTCTTTTATCTTCCTCAATCTCTACCTTACTTTTATCATTTTTTTTAATAATGCTTCCTGAATCAGCACGTTTAATATGGGTTCTAGCCTGATCATGAAGAGATAAGTGACTATCAGCTTCAGCTATATTTATTGAGGAAGTCGAATTATTCCCTTGATATAAAATAGTATCCTTCAGATTCCCTATTTCTGTTGTGGCATTATTATACATCGATATCATAGGAAGGATTGCCAATCCTATCTTATCTTCAGGTTTAAGCATTGATGTTGTTGTCTTTATAATTGATCTTGAATTATTTAACTGATTTATAGTACCTTTTGCTTCTGGCATAACATGCATTTGATCTACTGACATTAATGAATCATCGTTTAATGATATATTTGAAGATGTAAGATAATTAATTTCAGCTACAGATTTGCCTGATGCTGTTAATTGGGATTTATACATAGCTTTTGCAGTTAAACGACTATTGTCGTATTGATTTATAATGCTCCCCTTTTGAGCTTTATTAATATTTGCCACAGCATCTTCATATAATGACAGTATTCCCTGGTTTTTAACTGTATTTACGTCTATTTTTGCATTTCCGCTGAGTTTCAAATGACTATCATTATCTACAGTATGAATTTGCACCATAGCATAAGCTTTACTTGGATCACTAGATAATCTCATTTTACCGTGATCCTTAGATACTACTAACGACACTTTATCAGGAACATCAATAGGAATTTCATTCTTATCATCATGATGAAGCTTGGCAACCCCTTTAATAGCACCAAAACCTATCTGGGAAACTCTAGGGATCATTATTTTTCTACCTCGTTCTTCTTTAGATAGTTTATATAAATAGGATCTTAATAATTTAAAGTCGCTAAAACATAAAGTTGTTAGACTATTAAAATTACTATTTACAATTTTTAATAAGTGGGTAAAAGAGTGACAACTTATTATTAGCATAGTTTTGAGGAATCTTATATAACCTACCTGGAAATATTTTTGTCCAGATGATTAATCTTTTTATTTGTAGAATATTTGCTGAAAAATAACATGAAGAAAGAGAGATTTTTCAATCTCTCTTTCTTTGATAGTAGAATTTATTTTCTATCGTACATAGCATCGGGAAGGTGATTTGCAAACTGTAAATTCGAGTATTAAATTTACAACTGCAGCTAATCCTACCAGAGCATAAATCAGTCTGCTTGCTGCTGTCATAGGACCAAATATTGCAGCAACAAGGTCAATGCCAAATAATCCTATTAAGCCCCAGTTAAGAGCACCTATGATAATCAGGGCGTATGAAATGTACTGTAAGTATTTCATAAAAACCTCCCCCGGGTCCGGTACTTAATTACGTAATCTACTAATATAATAAATCTTTTAAATTTATTTTAATCACTCTAATTAGCTATTTAGATAGTCAATAAAAACAGTAGTATTAGGTTACTAATCCAGTAGGGAATTAATATTTTACTCCCTAAGCAGATAATACCTAATACTACTGTTGAAATATTATTAAGAGCCTGTCTGGTTAAAAATATAAAAATCAAGGTAGAATCTTTACAGGCTCGTCTTATGGACTGCGGTTAAAGTTG
>DNSU01000121.1:0-1972 GCA_003499585.1 Cyanobacteria bacterium UBA9579
GTGGCCTCGGTCCTTGTTGCGGTCTTGGTCCCTGAGGAGGCCTTCTTTGCTCATCACCGGAATGAGCTGAATATGCACCAGCTTGTTGTTGCTCAGGCTGGTATTGCGGCTTGACAGGTCTTTCTGCAGACTGTGTAGTCTCTTTTGGTGTTTCTTGTTGTGCTCCTGGAGTAAAAGAATTTAAAATTGGCTTTCTTTCTGGGTATAAGCAGCCAGGACATATAACTCTTTTAGGATTTTTTGTTTCAAATTCAGCGCCGCACTTTGAACATTTGTTTACATACATACTTGCTTTTTCGCCCCATTAATATTGTCTAGACAAGGAGTCCCTGCTTATTTTGTTTTCTATCTCTCCCAAAATATTCTATTTTGTCCTTGCTAGAAACTTTAACAACAAATCTTAATTTGATTCTAACTTGACTAATTGCTTTGTCGCTTTTGAATTTAAATTAATAGAAATTTTCTATACACTTATTTTTCTATTTTTACTATAACATAAATAAAATAGAAAAACTATGTGTGAATCTACCTTGCGAATTTTTAAATTGGATAATTCATTTATATAAGTAAGGCTACTTTCATTTTGATATATTTTCATAAAAAATTATTGTAATCTATCAATTAAAAACCCCTCAGTTATGAGGGGTTTTTAATTGAAGTAATGCTATTATGCAGATTTAAGTTGCTTTTTAGCAATGTCTACAACTTTCTTGAATGCATCCATATCTTTAACAGCGATATCAGCCAGCATTTTTCTGTTTATGCTAATGTTAGCTTCTTTTAATCCATGAGCTAACTTGCTGTAGCTTAAACCGAACATTCTTGCAGCTGCATTAATTCTTGAAATCCAGAGACGTCTGAACACTCTTTTCTTATTTCTGCGGTCGCGATATTGGTATTTTAAAGCTTTCATTACAGCTTGATTAGCAACTATGAATAATCTGCTTCTTGCGCCTTTAAAACCTTTTGCCAATTTTAATATTTTTTTATGTCTTTTGCGAAGAACATTTCCACGCTTAACCCTTGCCATAGCTTAACTCCTTCTTAACGAGAATATTTCATATAAGGTAATTCTAGCTTAATTTTTTCTAGATTTGTTTCTGATGCCTCTACCATTCCTGATAGACGTCTTCTTCTTTCTGCGCTCTTATGTGTAAGCAAGTGTTTTTTACCTGCTTGTCTGCGTAATATTTTGCCGTTTGCAGTTACTTTATATCTTTTTGCTCCGGCACGATGAGTCTTCATCTTTGGCATAATAGTGTCACTCCTAATTACTGATTTGTTTCTTTTCTATGATTCTGATGGTGCTAGAATCATTACGAGATTTTTGCCTTCCATTCCTGGATTTTTCTCTATAGTAAAGTTAGTATCCTGAAGATCGTTTTTGATTCTATTGGCTAAATCAAAAGCTAACTTTGAGTGCTGTATCTCGCGTCCCTTCAACATTACCACAACCTTAACTTTATTTCCAGCCTTTAGAAATTTCTTTATATTTTTCATTCGAACGTCATAATCATGAGTGTCGATCTTATAACGCATTTTTACTTCTTTAACTTCAACCACATGCTGCTTTTTCTTGGCTTCTTTTGCTTTTTTTTCTGACTCAAATTTATATTTGCCGTAATCAAGTATTTTAGCTACAGGTGGTGTTTGGTTAGGGCTGATTATGACTAGGTCTAATTCCTTGTCATAAGCCATATCCAGGGCTTCGCGCGTGCCTACAACTCCCAGATTATTGCCTTCATCATCAATTAATCGTACCTCTTTTGCTCGAATGTCATCGTTTAATATGCTATTTGGCTTCGAACCCTGAAATCTAACGTTACTAATAAGTAGTCCTCCTTGTTGTGGTACTTAATAAATTTGTTTTGTTTAAATAACTTTATGATAAATACTTGCCGAAGGTGGGACTTGAACCCACACAAGCTTTCGCTTACATGCTCCTGAAGCATGCGTGTATACCGT
Organism: Cyanobacteria bacterium UBA9579; assembly: GCA_003499585.1. Classification (GTDB taxonomy): domain Bacteria; phylum Cyanobacteriota; class Vampirovibrionia; order Gastranaerophilales; family UBA9579; genus UBA9579. The sequence continues at coordinate 1,966 of DNSU01000121.1, forward strand.
TTCACCA
>DNSU01000121.1:2037-2179 GCA_003499585.1 Cyanobacteria bacterium UBA9579
CATGCGTGTATACCGTTTCACCACTTCGGCACATGAGATAATGATTAATACTACTACATCAATATAATATTGTAAATAATTTGCATGTAAATCATTAGTTTATAAAAAATGCTTAACATAATTTAATTATATATTATTTTTT
>DNSU01000121.1:2299-2709 GCA_003499585.1 Cyanobacteria bacterium UBA9579
AAAGTATATTGTTTTTATATATTTAGGACAATAAAGCTCTCTCTTCTTAATTTTTACTAATGCGAAAAAGCTCCATACGGAGCTTTTTCTATGTAGTTACGTTAATGTTGGCCTTATTTCGCAGCAGCTTCTTTGGCAGCTTTACTTTCGTCTATAATTTTTTGTGCCAGATGAGCCGGAACTTCTTCATAATGAGAGAATTCCATTGAGAATACACCTGCACCGCTGGTCATAGAATTAAGGTCTGGAGCATATCTCAGCATTTCAGCCATTGGTATCTGCGCTTTTACTGTTTGCGTAGCGCCTTCTGCTTCAACTCCCTGCATCCTTCCTCTTCTGCTGTTTAAATCACCCATAATATCCCCGACATTTTCCTCTGGGACTGTGATTTCTACGTGCATTACTGGTTC
>DNSU01000103.1 GCA_003499585.1 Cyanobacteria bacterium UBA9579
ATCAGATACCCACCCTACTTTATAACTTTTTATGATAAATTAAAAATTATTTGTTAACCTTAATTTAGGAGTGAATATTAAGCATGAAAAAAATTATAAAAAATAACTATAAAATAATATTCCTAATAATTGGTGCTTTATTTATTTTTCAAGTATTTTTTAGATACGAATACAGGTCAAATAATAACCACTATATAACTAGAATAGATAGATTAACAGGCAATATAAAAGCAATAAAAATTGAGAAAAAAAGAATAACTTTTGATGATATTAATCTTGATGTTAAGTAGGGTGCGCACCGTCTTAAAGCTGGTGCTTAATACGCTACGAGTATGATTTTAAAGAATTATTTATTATAACTTTTTGGTCAATTCACTAATATCTTCTATTATTTTCCCAATGCCATGCCGTTTCAATTATGTCTTTAATATCTGTAAAAACAGGATTCCAGCCTAATTCCTGTCTGGCTTTGTCGTTGCTGGCAACGAGCGATGGGGGGTCTCCTGCTCTTCTTTCAGCCATTTCTTTATTTATAATCTTTCCTGTTACCTGTTCGCTAACTTCTATAATTTCCTGCACTGAATAACCTTTTCCAACACCAAGATTATAGAAATCACTATCTGACCCTTTAAAAAGTTTCTCTAAAGCCAGTCTATGAGCTTGTGCCAAGTCATTTACATGAATATAATCCCTGATACAGGTACCATCCGGAGTGGTATAATCATTTCCAAATATTTTAATTGATTCTCTATTTCCGATAGCTGTCTGTAATACTAATGGGATTAAATGAGTTTCAGGGTCATGGCTTTCACCGATATTGGCTTCATTATCAGCTCCTGATGCATTGAAATATCTTAGCTTAATATGCTTCAAGCCATAAGCCTTATCATAATCTCTTAAAATGTGTTCTATCATTAATTTTGTTGTGCCATAAGGGTTAATAGGATTTTGTGAATGCTTTTCATCAATAGGCACATAAAGGGGATCGCCATAAGTGGCGCAAGTTGATGAAAAAACAAACTTTTTAACATCTTTTTCATTCATTACTTTTAGCAGATTTAAGGTATTTACAACATTATTGTAATAATAATCCTGTGGTCTGGTTACAGAAACACCAACATAACAGCTAGCAGCAAAGTGAACTACTGCATCTATCGGATATTTACTAAAAACACCTCTTATATCATCAATATTTGAAAGATCACCTTTATAAAAATGCGGTGTAGTAACAGCTTCTCTGTGGCCTTCTGACAGGTTATCAAAAACTACACAGTCATATCCTGCTCTTGAAAAATCAAGAAGACAATGACTGCCAATGTATCCTGCTCCACCGGTTATTAAAATCACTTATTTTCTCTCCTATAGACCATTACTAAAATATTGAAGCTAATACTTACAGAATTATCAATTAGCCATTTCCCCAAATATGCAATTACCTTTTATTTAATCACATTATAAATTCATTTTTAAAAAATTTTAAAATATTTATTTGTTGGATTAGATATAATTAATGATAAATTAATCCAATGTTCAATATAAGACTGTAAGAAAAGATTGTAGACTATATGAAGAGGTTTTTATCTTTAAGGATTATTCTAGCCAGAGTATAAAGGAAAAAAAGATGGTCAAAAATATTATAGATTATAGAAAAAAGTATCAGGGTTTTTGGGAAATTACAACAAAAGTGCCTGTTAAAGATTCTTACTCTCTTAGTCTCGCTTATACTCCCGGGGTCGGAAGATCCTGTATGGAAATTAAAGATAATGTCGATAAATCATTCGAACTAACAAATAGAGCAAATTCTATCGCTGTAATAACAGATTGCTCAAACTTTATGGATTTTGAAAATATAAATCCCCTTTGCGGTATACCTGCTGTAGAGACAAAAGCTATATTTTATAAAGAATTCGCAAATATTGATGCATATCCTATTGTTGTAAATACCCATGACATTGAGCAAACAGCTCGAATTATTTCAAACCTGACTCCGAATTTTGCAGGGTTTGATCTGGATGATTTTTTGCCAGAACGCACAGCTATCCTTGAAAACTGGTTTAATGGCGATCTTAAAATGCCTGTTTTATACAGCTATAGAAAACCTAATATTTTTCTTGCAGAACAATGGGCTGATCTTAAGGGGAAAATAAACCCTAATATAATTCTTCCTGCAATATTTAGAGGGGCACTTGATGTTAGAGCTTATATGATCAGTGATGAAATGTATGGTGTTCTTGGAAAGGCTCTTGAAGATACTGTAAATTCAAAACTTATTCTGGAATGTTCAACTTACGAGCTTAATCTAAGAGCCGCTGCAAGGATTGCTTATCACGTGGCTAAGGTTGCTGTTGATACTGGGGCTGCCCAGCTATTCATAGCACCTGAATCCGTTGAAGAAAAATATCTTGATTTTCTGTATGAAGGCAAAAAATCATGGTTTGAAAAACCATTGCCTGATTATAAAAGTGCCGAACACACACTGGAAGAGAATTCCCTTGAATTTCACAGAAGAACTCACGGTGTTATTGAAACAAGTACAAAAATCAATGTTAGAACCCAGAACGATATTGAAATGTTTTGCTCACCAAATAAAGTTGATCAGATAACCAAGGAAATCGAATTAGACTATAAAAAAGCCTATGAATTAACTCCAAAAGGCAATTTAGTCGCTATTATCAGTGATGGTTCAGCAGTGTTAGGGTTCGGAAATATAGGAGCGGAAGCAGGGCTTCCTGTTATGGAAGGAAAAGCTGCTTTATTTAAAACATTAGCAGGAGTTGATGCAGTTCCAATTTGTCTTAAAACTCAAGACCCGCATGAATTAATAGAGATTATCAGCCATATTACACCAGTATTTGGCGGTATTAATCTGGAAGATATTTCTTCTCCAAGATGTTTTGAAATTGAGAAAAAACTTGTTGAAACATTAAATATTCCTGTCTTTCACGATGACCAGCATGGAACTGCTGTAGTAGTACTAGCTGGCTTTATCAATGCTTTAAAACTTACTGATAAAAAGATTGAAAATATAAAAGTAGTAGTGAATGGGGCTGGGGCTGGAGCTATTGCCGTTTCAGAGCTCTTGCTTCAAAACGGCGTTAAAAACCTTATCCTTTGTGATACAACAGGCGCAATATATGATGGACGCCAGGAAGGCATGAATAAATATAAGGAGCTTATCGCTAAAAAAACCAATCCTCATAAAGAAAAGGGTGATCTAGCGGCCGTTATAAGAGGGGCTGACTTCTTTATAGGTTTGTCTGCAGGAAATATAGTTACTCCTGAAATGGTAAAATCAATGGCCAATAAGCCTGTAGTATTTGCTCTGGCTAATCCGATTCCTGAAATTATGCCTGATATTGCAAAGGATGCAGATGCGTTCATCGTAGCAACAGGCAGATCAGACTTGAAAAATCAGATTAACAATTCTCTGGCATTCCCGGGAATATTTAGAGGAACACTTGATGTTCAGGCTAAAAGAATTGATAATGCCATGAAAACAAGCGCTGCTTTTGCTATAGCTAACTTAATAACCGAAAAAGAGCTTTCGACTGATTATATAATTCCAAATGCTCTTGATCTTAGAGTTCCACCGTCTGTTGCAAAAGCCGTCGCAAAATCAGCTATAAAATCCGGTCTCGCTCAAATTGAAGCTGATCCTGATATGATCTATGAAAGAACAAAAAATTACCTCTATGAAGGTTTTCTAAGCACTATAAAATAAGCTGTATTAAAAAATTTAAAAAAAATATACATTACTATACAATTAAAAATATTCCCAAAACTTAACCTATAAGTTAATTTAAGCCGCTTATAGGTTTTTGAATTTTTGCCTGTCTTTACAAGAGTTGTAAACTATTGAACAATAGTTTCATGGTATAGGTAACAGAATTAAAAGGAAGGTGTTCATCTTGAAGCTCAATTCTAAAGTTACGGCATTTTTAATACTAACTTCACTTATCAGTATTCAATTTTCGACAATTCAAGCATCTTTTGCCCAAAACTACGAAGTAGTACCACCTACAATTGATCCGAATGATAACTTATTTAATCCTAATGTAGACGGATTACCATCAATAAATATAAACCCGCTTCCGACTACCAATTATGGAGTTGGTACAACTTTACAGGGATCCGTTTCCACAGTTCCTGTAGGTGCAACATTTGAAGTAACAACTAACACAACTGTAGGCTCATCTATAAATGAAATTGGAGATATCTTTACAGCAATATTGACAACCCCTGTAGTTGTTAATGGAAATATCATAATTCCTGCAGGCAGTGAAGCAATAGGGCAAATTACTTATATAGAAAATGCCGGCAGAGTTGGTAAAAATGGAATTATGGATATAAAATTCACACATCTAAAAATGCCTAATGGTCCTAAAATTCCTATTTCAGGAAAAATTATAACTATTGATCATTCAGGTGTTTTAAAAGGCGGTTCGCTTAAAAAACAAATTGTAACTACTGTTTCAACAGGAGCAGTGACAACCGGAGCAGGAACCCTTGCCGGACTATCTATTGGGGCTATTGCAGGCGGGGCTGGTACTGGTGCAGTTGTCGGCACTGCAGCAGGTGGTTTCCTTGGTTTGGGCTATATTATAGGAAGAAAAGGTAAAGAAGTTAATTTACCTGCTGATACTAAAATGAATATAGTACTTGAACAGCCTCTTACTATCGGAAGATAAAATTTAGAAGCTGTCTTGTTAAA
>DNSU01000046.1:0-6534 GCA_003499585.1 Cyanobacteria bacterium UBA9579
AAAGTTAGTAACTTTTCCCCTCATTTTACTTATTTTTTTACTTTATCTTCTTTTTGAGGTAATTTTTTTTGAATTTCCTCAACTTGTTTTTGGATTTCATCTAGATTGTATTCATTATCGAGATAGGAAATTTTAGCAGAACTTCTTGCATCTCTGAGTAACTTTTCCATTACATCTTTTTTCTGTTCGTTTGCTAAATATTTCTTGATTTCTTCTTTAATTTCAACAAATGGTACAATTCCTGCTTTTTTGCGATCAGAAACTTTAATTATGTGATATCCAAAATTAGTTTTGATAACTTCACTAACTTGTCCTGGCGCAAGTGTAAATGCAGTTTTGGAAAATTCTGGAACCATATCGTCTTTTTTAAAGTAACCTAAATCACCACCTTTTTCTGCGCTTGATGCATCATCAGATGAGGCTTTAGCTAACTCTGCAAATTTAGTTGGGTCAGCTTTTACTTGTGCAAGTAAACCTTCAGCTTTTACTTTAGCGTTATTTACTTCTTGTTGAACTTTTTTATTCAGTTCAGCTTCGCTTATATTTGCGTTTTCTGATTGTAATTTTGCTTTAATATCTGATTCAGAAGCTCCTATTAAGATATGTTGAGCATTAACCATATCAGGCAGAGTGAATTTAGTTGTTTTATTGTTTTCATAAAAGTCTTTAGCTGCACTATCAGTTATTTCTGTTTTTGCGGTTACGTTATCAACTAATTTTTTTGTAATTATATCCATTTTTACACTTTTTACAAAGGCACCCTTATCTACATTATTTAATGTCAATGCAGCTTCAAGCTTTGCTTTACCGCCCATTTTCTTAGATAATTCATCGATTTGTTCATCGATTTCTTTTTGATTAACATCAATTTTACGTTTTTTAGCTTCCAAAAGAACTAATTCCTTGACAATAAGCTCATTAACTATTCTACCTTTAAGTAGTGTATATAATGGCTTATTTTTAGGATCTTTAAGATTAATATTGCGTGAAGCAAGAGCAGAACTATTGTAAACAGTTTCTAATGCATCATCAAAAGACTTTTGAGTAATTACTGACTCATTAACCTTAATAATAGGTTTACTTGCATCTTTTTCTTCTGTTAAGTTAAATCCCTTTGAACATCCTGCAAGCAATGCAAGAGAAATTGTCAACATCCCTACTGTGAACTTTTTCATTTCAATCTCCTTTTTATATCCTCACTTTAACAGTGCTAAAACGTAATTAATCGTTGACATTAGTTAGGTGATTTTATTACCCTCATTTTTTTAATATCTGATATACAAAAAAATAATTCTTCTAATATATTTAACTGTTCTTCGACTAAAAGTCCAGTATTATTTAATAGAATTATGGAAGCTCCATTTTGAGAGGAAACAGGGGCTTTAATAATGTTTAGTTTCCTTGATAAGCTTTGTGGTAACTTAGTTTGGTATGTCCTCCATTCTGTTAATTCAAAATCAGTAAATATACGAATATTATCTTCAGTTTCTCTAATGAGATTTATGCCAATTTCAGCTGCTATTAGCCTAATTTTAATTATTTTGAATAATCTTTGTACTTCTACAGGTATATCACCAAATCTGTCTTTCCACTCGTCTTGAATAATTTCAAGTTCTTTTAAACTTTCTACGTCAGCCAGTCTCTTATATTCTATCATTTTTTGATCTTTATCACCGACCCATTCATCAGGAATATACGCAGTTATATTTATATCTACAATAGGTGGCTCTTTTTTATCGACTTTTTGATTTTGGAGCTCTCTTATAGATTCATCCAGTAATGAACAATACAAGTCAAAGCCTACAGACAGCATATGTCCATGTTGATTAGCTCCCAGAATATTTCCAACACCTCTTATTTCTAAATCTCTTAAAGCAATCTGATAACCGCTACCTAGTGTCGTAAAATCCTTGATCGCTTTTAGTCGATCTTTTGCTTCAGGAGTCAATAATTTATTAGGACGATAGAAACAGTATGCATATGCCTGAGTCTCACTTCTACCTACTCTGCCTCTTATCTGATAAAGCTGTGCTAACCCGAACTTATCAGAGTCATCGACAATTATTGTATTCACATTTGGAATATCAAGCCCCGATTCAATAATAGTTGTGCACACAAGAATGTCATATTGATGAGTGGAAAACTCATACATTGCTTTTTCCAGCTCTTTTTCCTGCATTTGACCATGAGCTACTGCAATTCTTGCTGCAGGAATTAATTCCTGCAAGTCTTTTGCAACTTTATAAATTGACTGAACCCTATTATGAAGAAAATAAATCTGTCCTTCACGTTCCAACTCGTGACTAATGGCAGTCCTAACCATAGAATTGTTATATTCACCCACATAAGTTTTAATTGGGGCACGATTGATAGGCGGAGTGTTGATTAAGCTCATCTCTCTGACTCCTGATAACGCCATATACAAGGTTCTAGGAATAGGAGTGGCAGAAAGGGTCATAACATCCACTTCAGCTCTTAGATGTTTTAATTTTTCCTTATGAGCTACGCCAAATCTATGTTCTTCGTCAATAACAAGTAATCCTATGTTTTTAAACTGGATATCTTTTTGAAGAAGCCTGTGTGTTCCTATAACTAGATCACATTCTCCTGTCAAGAGTTTTTTTATGGCTTCTTTTTGCTGTTTTGGAGTTCTAAATCTAGATAAAAGTTCAATTTTTACAGGGTATGGTTTAAATCTGTCTACAAAAGTCTGATAATGCTGCTGGGCTAAAATTGTAGTTGGTGCAAGCAAAGCAGCTTGCTTGCCAGAAAGGATAGCTTTAAATATAGCTCTTATAGCAACTTCTGTTTTTCCAAAGCCCACATCTCCACATATTAAGCGATCCATGGGTTTTTCTGATTCCATATCAGACTTTGTATTTATTATTGCCTGTAATTGATCAGGTGTTTCTGTATATGGAAAAGCATCTTCCATTTCTATTTGCCATGGACTATCGGATTCAAAGATAAATCCGTTAGTTTTTGCTCTTTTAGCGTATAAATTCAATAAATCCTGAGCAATATCTCTAATGGCATTTTTAACTTTCTTTTTAACGCCGGTCCATTCCGCACCACCCATCTTAGATAATTTAGGCGCCGCTCCTGCTGCTCCTCTATATCTTGAGAGCATGTTTATCTGCTCTGCTGGCATATGGAGTCTGTCTGTGCCGGAGTATTCAATGGTAAGATAATCTTTTTCCTGCTCATCGATTTTTTGCTTACTTAAACCTATAAATTTACCAATACCATGTCTGTTATGTACTACATAATCATTAGGTTGGAGGTCATTTATGGAAATAAGAAAATCAAGATTTTCACGCTTAGAGACTCTTTTAGCAATTGTCGGCTTCTTAATGTTCTTATTAAACAACTCTGAATCTGTTATTACTGCAAAATTTAGCTCAGGTAAAATAAATCCTTCAATAAATCCCTGCCTTGATATGATTACTTCTTTAGACTCTATTAAATCATCCAGATTAATCTCAGAATCAGAATCCAGATAAATAGATGGACATTCCCATTCATTGAGAAAATGAGCAACCCTGTCAGGATACTCAGTAACAATAAAAACGCTGTTTCCGGCTGATCTTAATTCTGATATATAATTTGCAGCATTATCAAGATTAGCCATGAATTTTTGAACAAGGAAACATTCAACCTCATCAGTTAGTTGAGATTCATCCTGAATAAAGCTGTTAAGGTTTAGTGCGATATATCTTGAAAGTTTGTTTGTGATTTCTGAAGGTTCTTTATGCAATAAGTATGGTAGAGGTAAAGTTAAACCCTCATTAATATTTTGTTCATATTCTTTTTTGTATTTTTCATCCTGAATATGAAGTTTTTGTTCAAGTTCAGAAGTTTCATGAACTATGACCAGAGTATTTTCAGGTAAATAATTTGTAATATCCTCAAATGCATCATTTAAAAATGGAGCAAAATATTCTATTCCCTCAAAATATGTTTCAGTTTCCAGCGATGTTAATATATTTTCAACTGTTGTATCCAGAGTATTCCGGCTATGTTCTGAAAGATCACTATCTTGTTTACCTTTAAGTTCATTTATGATCTTTGTTAATCTCTTTTTATGATCATCTGTAATTATAACTTTGTATCGTGGTTCAATTAGAGTACTTTGGATGTGGCGAATTGATCTTTGCGTATCTGTATTAAAGTTTCTGATATTTTCTATTTCATCACCAAAAAACTCTATTCTAACTGGTTCTGTAGAAATAGGATAAATATCTAAAATATCTCCTCTTAAGCTGAATTCTCCAGGATCAATTACCATACTGGTTCTTTTATATCCAATATCTACGAGTTTTTTAGCTATAATTACTGGATCAGCATCCTGATTTTTTTCAAGTTTTATAGAGTGGGTTTCAATCTTTTTTCTTGATAAATATGTATTTAAAAGAGTTTTAGCACTGGTAATTATGACATCTGATTCATTGCTTTTGAATGATTCCAGTATATTTAGCTGTTGCTTTGCAACAGCAGCATCTGAATATATCAGCTCATACGGAGACGCTTCCTGACTAGGTAGGTAATTAACCTTTTTATTGGTGAGATTATCAATATCAAAATTATATTTAAGAGCTGTTGTAATATCTGGAGTAATGATTAAAATCGGTCTATTTAAAGTGTTGATTATGTAAGATGCAAAAAATCTCTTAGCAGAATTGGTGAATCCTGCAAGGTAAACAGTTTTTTGAGTATCAAGCTGTTTTGTTATTTTGTTAAATTTTGTTGATGACAAGGCTATCTTGTCTAATATATCTTGTATCATAGTATTTAAAATTTATTAATATATGCCGAAACAGTTTGTGTATTTTATGTTACCCTATTAAATATTAACATGATCAAGTAATTATTACTAATTTAAGAAAAATTTATAGGAATGTTACAGTATATTAATAAATATAAAAACTTTTAAACTTATAATTTTTATTAAAGAAAATGAAAAAAATAGAATCATTTTTTAAAAAATTAAGTTTTTTAGGCAAAAAATTATCAAATAGCTAAATTAATTTTTTGCAAGGTAAAAAAAAGGAACAGATTTTCGAAAAACCGAAAAAGCTATGAATCTTGACCGAAATGAGAATAAATATCAGAATATACTAATTAAAGGACAATATTATAAACCCGAAGGAGGTAGAATATGCTAGATGTTAGTAACGTAGTAAGATCAGGACATGTGATGTCCAATGAAGAGATTAAAAATGTAATCAGAGAGCAGAATGTTAGGTTTATTAGATTACAATTCGTTGATATAAATGGCCAGGTAAAAAACATGGCTTTACCGGCTGAGCAAATTGAGAGAATTTTAAACAATGAAGTAATGCTTGATGGTTCATCAATTAAAGGTTTTAGAAGTATTGAAACTTCAGATATGTTTTTCTTCCCTGATAAAAGCACATTCTGTCTTTTACCATGGAGAACCAAAGAAGGTTATAACGTAGCAAGATTAATTTGTGACATTCACAATGCTGATGGCACACCATTTGAAGGTTGCCCAAGAAATAATTTAAAAAGGGTTATAGCAGAAGCAGCTAAACTTGGTTATGTTATGAATGCTGGACCTGAAGCTGAATTTTTCCTCTTTAAGAGAAATGCTGAAGGCGCTCCAACTACAGTTACACATGATTTAGCTGGATATTACGATGTTGGCCCCGAAGATCTTGGTGAAGATATCAGAGGAGAAATGGTATTAACTTTGCAGAAGATGGGCTTTGATATTGAAGCTAGCCACCACGAAGTTGCAAGAGGTCAGCACGAAATCGACTTTAAATATGCAGATGCTCTTACGACAGCTGATAATGTTGTTACATTTAAAGTAGCTGTTAAAGCTATTGCAGCAAGACACGGGCTTCATGCAACATTTATGGCAAAACCTATTTTTGGTATCAACGGTTCAGGAATGCACTGTAATTTATCATTATTTAAAGATGGCAAAAATGCATTCTTGGATGAATCAAGACCATATCAGTTAAGTCAGGAAGCATTATGGGCAATAGGCGGTTTACTGAAGAATGTCAGAGGCATAACAGCTATCAATAACCCCACAGTAAATAGTTATAAACGTTTAGTTCCAGGCTATGAAGCTCCAGTATATTTGGCATGGTCAGCTGCTAACAGAAGTGCACTCGTTAGAGTTCCTGCTAAACGTGGAAATGCTACAAGAGTTGAATTAAGATCACCAGATCCAACCTGTAACCCATATTTAGCATTTGCTGCTATCTTACAATCTGCTTTAGATGGTATTAAAAATCAAGTGGATCCGCCGGCTCCAGCTGAAACAAATATCTATCAACTCACAGAAAAAGAAAGAAAGAAAATGAAGATAGATTCACTCCCAGGCAGCTTACTTGAAGCTCTTGATCTAATGGAAAAGAGTCAAGTCGCAAGAGATGCACTTGGAGAGCATATTTATAATGAATTCATAAATGCTAAGAAAATTGAATGGGATTCATTCAGAATACAGGTTACTCCTTGGGAAATCGAGAAATACTTAGAAAAATAATAGAAACAACAGAG
>DNSU01000046.1:6642-13980 GCA_003499585.1 Cyanobacteria bacterium UBA9579
GGTTTTTACTATTATTGTTGTACTTTAAAAAGCAGGAGATTTCTCATATGTATAATTAAGGAATTATACTTTGGCTTTTTGATATGAGGATAAGACTTTAAACAATTTATCTTTCTCGTCACTTGTTAATGTTACAAGTGGAGGTCTTACGTGATCTTCTATAACACCCCATTCCTGTAAAGAAGTTTTTAATGGGGTTGGATTTGGTGCTGTAAATAATGCTTTAAATAACGGAAAGCATTTATGATGCAATGATTGTGCACCTTTTACATCTCCTGATTTGAATTTTTGAATCATTTCTTTAATATCGCTGCCAATTAGATGTGATGCAACGCTAACTACACCATGAGCTCCTAGCGAAAGCATAGGTAATGTTAAACTATCATCACCGCTGTAAACAACGAAATCATCAGGAGAACAAGAGACTATTTCGGTAACCAGATCGAGATCCGGATTACTTTGTTTTACAGCAAATATATTGCTGTGTTGCTTTGCCAGAGTTGCTATGGTCTCTGGAAGCATATTAATACCTGTTCTTCCAGGAATATTATAAAGTATAATAGGAAGATCAGTAGCTTTTGCAATTTGCCCAAAATGCTCAAGTAATCCTCTTTGGGATGGTTTATTGTAATATGGGACAACAGATAAAATTGCATCAGCACCTGCTGCTTGAACTTTCTTGGACATTTCAACCGCTGTTGCTGTGCTGTTTGATCCAGCCCCCATAACAATTTTAGCTTTACTTCCAACAGCTTCTTTTACTACTGTTAAAAGATTTAATTCTTCTTCATGTGTTAATGTCGGAGACTCGCCTGTAGTACCTGCAACTAAAATAGCATCTGAGCCATTACTAACTAAGTGTTGGGCTAATTTTTCAGCAGCTACATAATCAACTTCTAATCTCTCATTGAAAGGTGTAGCCATAGCTGTTACAACTTCACCGCAGTTAAATCTCATATTCATAAAAACACTCCTTATTATTAAGATTAAGTTATTTTATATTTGTGCAGGAACTCTAACGAGATCCATTTCTACCAACTTTTCTGCAATTCTAACTGTATTAAGAGCAGCCCCGATTCTGAGGTTATCTGCTACAACCCACATTGCAATGCCATTATCACTTGCAAGGTCTTTTCTGATTCGGCCGACATATACAGGATCTTTGCCAGCTGTTTCAATTGGGGTAGGGAATTCAAAATTAGCAGGATTATCTTCGACAACAACTCCGTATGCCTTTGATAAAATTTCTCTAGCTTTTTCAGGAGTTATTGGTTTTTCAAACTCAACATTTACAGATTCGCTGTGACTAATTACCACCGGAACTCTGACAGCAGTTGCTGCAATTGGAGTTTCTTCTGGGAGATGCAATATTTTCTTAGTTTCATTGACGAGTTTCATCTCTTCTTTTGTGTATCCGTTGTCGCAGAATACGTCTATCTGAGGGATCAGGTTAAAGGCAATTCTTTTCTTGAAAACCTTATTCTCAAATGGTTGATCATTCAAGTCTGCTTTTGCATTATCCATTAATTCATCTATAGCACTTTTTCCTGCACCGCTGACTGACTGATATGTGCTTACTACTAATTTTTTAATATTAGCATATTCATGTAATGGTTTTAGAACCAGCATTAATTGTGATGTAGAACAATTTGGATTGGATATAAGGCCTTTATGCCATTTCAAGTCTTCATCATTAACACCTGCTATTACGAGCGGAACTTCTTTTTCCATTCTAAATGCGCTGGTATTATCTACAACAACAGCTCCTCTTTTAATTGCTTCATGAGCTAAAGCTTTGCTTGTGGACGCTCCCGCTGATGATAGAACTATATCAACTCCTTCAAATGCTTCAGGGGTCGCTTCTTCTATCTGGTAAATTTTATCCTGAAATTTAATATCTTTTCCTGCACTTCGGGCACTGGCCAGAAATTTTATACTGTTAAAAGGAAAATTATGTTCTGCAAGTATGCTTAGAATCTCGCTGCCAACTACTCCAGTTGCCCCTAAAACAGCAATATTAGGTTTTTTCATGATACTTTCCTCGCTATAAAATATTCTCTAAGCCATAGACAAAATCAGAATGTTCCATTACATATCTGATTGAAAGAGCGACTCCGGGCATAAAACTGGCTCTATCAAATGAATCATGCCGTATAGTAAGTGCCTGCCCCGGTGCTCCAAAGATAACCTCCTGATGAGCTACAAAACCTGGCAGTCTAACACTGTGAATATGGATATTAGATTCGGTAATTCCACCTCGTGATCCTTTATAAGTTTCAGTTTCAGGAATATTATCTACTCCAAACTGTGATTTTTGTTGTGTCATAAGTTGTGCAGTTTTAATGGCTGTTCCTGATGGTGCATCTTTTTTTCTATTGTGATGAAGTTCTATGATTTCAGCGTGATCGAAGTATTTTGATGAAGTTGCTGCAAACATCATCATTAACACTGCACCTATTGCGAAATTTGGAGCAACCAGTGTCCCAAGATTTTTTTCACGTGATAAATTTTCGATTTCTTTCAATTGCTCACTGGATAGACCGGTTGTACCAATGACAGGTCTAATTCCACAATTTAGAGCAATTTTAGCATTCTCAAAAATACACTCAGGGCTTGTAAAATCAACAACTGCATCAACCTGATTTTGAGTAAGTGTATCTTTTAATGATTCTGATATAATAACACCCTGCGGTTTATTATCAACAATTTCACCAATATCTTTACCTACATTAGCTACATCTATAGCTGCAACTATCTCCATATCATTTTCTTTATTAACAGTTTTAACTACTTCCTGGCCCATTTTGCCGCAGGCCCCACATACTGCTACTCTGATTTTCTTATTCTCCGTTGCCATGTATGTACTTCCTCTATTAAATTCATCATATACTAACTATATTTTTAGTGATTATCTCATATAAATGGTTTTTTTCCATTATATTTTCTGACATTTTAATGGAATATTAAGTTAAGTGTTATATGGAGAATATTGTTTTTACTAAAAATTAAGGGGTCATAAAACCTAAAATTTATTGTACAATTTATATCAATCACAATTTAAAATAAGATACCTGCTGTAAGTATTGTTGAATTATCCAAGACATATTCTTGTAAAACCCAAATATGAATCTGGAATAAAGTATGAATCAAGCAATTTACGTTAAAAATAATATAATTAATAAGTTAATGTTCTCTATAAATTCACTTGAAAATGTAGAGAGCCAACTTAAAGATTTCTTAAATCTTGATTTTATTCCTAAAGAAACTCTATATACCTACATTAATAGGCGAGAATATTTAAATGATCTTTTTACTGCTTTAAATTCAGCTGAGTATAAGTTGGTTTTACTTGGTGGTTTTCAAGGCACAGGAAAAACCCAACTAATAAAATCAGCCTTATTAGCATTAGAAGATAACATTCTGGACTTTTATTATGAATACAACTCATCTTCAAACCTTGATGATATAATACTCTCTCTTTATCAATATTTAGATAAAGAATTAGGAAAAGATGAAGAATATATCAGACTTAAAAATGATTCAACAGTTAAATCAATTGATAAAAAATTAGTTAGCTATCTAAAAAACTTAAATAGACCACTATTAATAACAATTGATGGATTTGAAAACTGCATTAATGATGAACTGTCTATTTCTGATAAAGAATTATCCCGTTTTTTGAATTATTTACTATCTATTCCCTCAATAAAACTTATAATCTCAGGCAGCAGAATCTCTGCTGATAGCTTTAATGTTGATCAAGAGAAAATTCATCAGCTAAAGTTGTCAGGTCTTGATGAGTCTGATGCCATTAGAATATTAAATGATCACAAATTAGCCGGATCAGAGAATGTTCTATATCAGGCTTTTCAAACAGCCCGAGGATATCCTGAAAGCTTATATTTGTTTATCACAGCAGTCAATATACTTAAACTATCTCCTTTTGACATTATCAAAGAATATTCAATTCATAAGGAGAATTTTGAGGATTTCATAGTCAGGAAAATTTACTCTAAAATCCCTTTATTAGCAAAAAAAGCTCTCTGGTTCTTTGCAACTATACGCCATTGTGTGAATCCTGATACTATTGGCAGATTAAATCTAGGCAGAGATATCGATGATCATTTAAAGTATTTAACATCAAATAAATTACTTAGCTTTAATAATAATGCATACTGCTTAAAAGATTTCTTAAGACACTTTATTTACAATAATATCCCGGTAAATGAAAAAGTCAAAATTCACCAATTCTTGTATGATTTCTATACGGAACAATTATCAAATAAACTTGAAAACAGAATTTTTGCAATATCTCGAAAATCACTAAATAGTGAAATTCATTATCATCGGCTAAGTTCAGATAAATATAAAGAAAATTCCGGCTCTAACCACCCTGACAAATATAATTCAGACCCGCTTGTATCATCATATTCCAGCAAATACGATCTAAACAATCTGGGCAGCGAAATTGAATCAGCTGCACTAGTTGATGTAAACGTTATTGCAGAGCAAAAAATCGATACAGGAAAAGAAGAAGTCAAAGAAGAAATGCTAAAAGAGCAAAAAACCGGTGAAAATACTCAGACAAAATCAATAGATATAGGGGATCTAAAAATTGATTTATCTGATGAAGAAAAGAAATTGTTGGCACAAGCAGATGACTCCGAAGAAGTTCAGGATTTACAGAATAATAATTATGGACAACAGCCTGAAGAAGAACGAATAGAACAGGAAACACCTGAGCAAATACGTGATAAATATATCAAAAATGCAGTTATATGCAAGAAAAAAGGAAATCTAAGCCTGACTTTAAGTTATTATAAGAAAGCCCTTAATATAACTGAAGAAATACGAGATACAGTAAGTTCTGCCAGAGTTTCTAAAGCTATTGCTAATATATTTGAAGCCCTAAAGCAGTATGAAAAGTCTTTGAATTACTTAAATAAGACTTTAGACTTATATACCAGATTAAATGACACAGCTAATATACAGTTAATACTGTTAAAAATCGCAGATATGTATAAAGATAACTCTAAGCACAATGATGCTTTGAGTTATTACAATCAAATATTAAAGTATGACCCTGAAACTATTCAAGATACTACAATGATGGGTGTTTTAAGCGGTCTTGGTGATATATATGATTACAAAGAAGATTTAGATGTAGCTCTAAGATACTATCTTGAAGCTTTTGAAAGAGCTAAAAAGCTTAATGACACAAGAAATGCATCAATATTATGTTTTAAAATAGCTATAATTTATGACGATTACGATGATTTTGACAGAGCAATTGAATATTACCAGAAGAATATACAAATTTCCAATAATCCTGCTGTAAATTCCTATCTAGCAGCCTCCTATTCTAATATGGGCGCACTTTATGAGGATATGAAAGATACTAATAACGCAATTATTAACTATGCTAAATCACTTGAAATTGATAAACTTACAAATAACTACGAAGGGCAATGTAAAAACTTATCCAGACTTGGTAATATATACTCAGGATTAGATGTCAAGGATAAGGCACTGGCATATTTTCGTGAAGGAGTTCTAGCTGCAAAATCAACAAGTGATTTATATACTATTGCAATGAGCCATATTGATATTGGAGATTTTTATTTTATTGAAAGTCAATTCGAGAATGCCCTCAGATCATTTATTCTGGCTAAGAAGGCTGTGGGTAAAACAATATCAACTGATAGCAAGGAAAAAATTGACCGGCGATTTAAAAGAATAATGTCTGAAATTGGTGAAATCAAGTTTAATATACTAATAGAGAATATAAAAAGAAAATATGGATAAAAATTGGGAATTATTACAAGAAAAAGCCGAAAATTTTAACTTAAACCTGAATGATGATCAAATAAATCAATTTAAAGAGTACTGGCGGCTTCTTGATGAATATAATAAACATACAAATCTGGTCAGTAATACTGATCAGGATATTGCAATCAGAAAACATTTTATAGATTCCATCTCAATAGGATTAATAAAAGATCAAATTGGTTGGGATGAGACTAAAACTGTAATTGATATTGGCATTGGCGGTGGATTTCCTGGGGTTCCAATTATTATTGTTAATCCGAACTGGAGCTTAACCGCTGTTGATTCTATTGGTAAAAAGACTAAATTTATTGAATTGCTAGCTGAAAGATTAGGGTTAATCGATAGAATAAAAGTTATTAACGCCCGAGCTGAAGATTTAGTACGTGAAAAAGATAAAAGAGAAAATTTTGATATCGTAGTGGCCCGTGCAGTAAGTCAATTAAATATTTTATCTGAATATTGCCTGCCTTTTGTCAAGCAGGAAGGATTCTTTATTGCATATAAAGCCAGGGGTATCGAGATAGAACTTAATCAGGCACAAAAAGCATTTGCAGCACTAGGAGGGGAAGTTACGAATATAACCCGTTACGACCTGCCTGATGAGGAATCGGTTGAAAGAAATTTAATTATAATAAGAAAGATAAAACCAACCCCACCTAATTATCCGAGAAAAGCAGGAATTCCAAAGAAAAATCCTTTAGTTTAAAGTAATTAAACATTTAAATATATTGTCATTCTGAGGGCTTTAGCCCGAAGAATCTATCCAAATTACAATTATAGACTTTAATTTATGTTTGCCAGATCCTTCACTTCGTTCAGGATGACCGTTTCAATATAATTAACCGTAAAAGATCCATGTTAAAAAATAATCAAAAACAAGAATTGAGAGTGCTGACCATACAGCTGCTCTTGTTGTTGCAATTCCCACTTCTTTAGCTCCACCTTTTGTTGCTAATCCATGAGTACAACAGATTAATGTTATTAAAAGTCCAAATACAGCTGCTTTTACCATACTCACTTTAATATCATAGATACCTAAATATAACCATACAGAATTTATATATATGTTAGGATGAATATTTACCATAGATTTTGCTACAAACATGCCACCTAAGATGCCAATAGCCTGAGATAATATAGTAATAAGCGGCACCATTAACACTCCTGCAATAAGCCTTGGCACTACAAGATGAGCAATTGGGTCTACTTTTAGCACTTGCAAAGCATCAATTTGCTCGGTTACTTTCATATTTCCAAGTTCTGCTGCAATAGCTGTTCCAGCCCTGGCCCCAATCGCAAGACTAGCAAACACCGGAGCCATTTCTCTAATCATTGCAATCGATACAAGTCCTCCAACATAGGCTTCAGCTCCTGATAATACAAATTGTTTTGCTACCTGAAGAGCAAGCACCGAGCCGCTAATAAGAGTAATTACAACTGCTATAGCGGCTGAATCAAAACCTATAATTGAAGCTTGAATAATAGTATTTTTTATATGAATCCTGCCGC
>DNSU01000046.1:14052-20304 GCA_003499585.1 Cyanobacteria bacterium UBA9579
TTTTTTATATGAATCCTGCCGCTAAATATATATTTAGCGGATTTAAACAAAACTATTATACATTGCCCAATAAAATTAATTATCATAAACAGGCGTGCACCAATGTTTATACTTTTCCATTTTACCCTTTACTATGTCAAAATAGAGATCCTGCAGCTTTTTGGTAATAGGGCCTACCTGTCCATTTCCTACAGGTCTATGATCAATTTTGGTTATAGGACTTACCTGTGCGCCTGTTCCACAGAAAAAGGACTCATCGGCGGTATATAATTCAGTCCTGTCAATTTCTCTTTCCACTACTTCAATACCAAGTTCTCTTAAAGCAATTTCTTTGATTGTATTTCGAGTCACACCAACGAGGATATTGTCAGTGGTCTTTGATGTTATGAGCTTACCATTTTCGACCAGATATAAATTCATAGCACTACCTTCACTAACATGCCCATCATGAGAAAGCACTATAGCTTCATCAAATCCGGCTTTAATAGCGTCTGTTATAATGAGAGCTGTATTAGCATAGCAACCGCCTATTTTTGCTCTTGGTGGAATTGCATTATCATCAGCTCTTCTCCAACTGGATACGCACACACTTAGGCCTTTTGTGATATCGACATAATTGCCTAACGGAGTAGTGAAAATCAAAAAAGAATCAGGATTATTTATTAGCTTAGGACCCACTGTCTCCGCGCTTTTATAAATAGTAGGTCTCATATAAGTATCTGTTTCAGGTGCATTTCTTTTCATAAGTTCTACTGTAATATTGCACATCTCATCTACAGAATATTTAGGGTCCATGTGCATTATTTTGCAGCTGTTATGAATTCTTTCATAATGCTCTTTCATTCTGAAAATATAGACTTGCTTTTCTTCCTCGTTCCAATAACCCCTTATTCCTTCGAATACCGAGGTTCCATATAAAAACGCATGAGTTCTTACACTGATTTTTGCATTTTCATATGGAATGTATTCTCCATCCATAAAAACATAATTAATTTTCTCTGTATTTTCATTATTTGAACTTAAAATAGATTGAGAAGATTCAGACACTTTATTTTCCTCCTAAAATTATCTCTTTTAGGCAATAGCATACCTTAAAAATCATATTTTATAAAGCATAATACTAAAACTTTCATTGAAGCCATGACTCTACTTAAATATCTAATTGTTTATATAACAGAAAAACTTATTTTCAAATCATAGTAGTAACTGTTTTTAAGATATGCTAAATAATATTATTTGCCTGTTAAATAATATTATTTATTATGGTAAAACTATATTAATATTAGATTATATCCCACGATAGTGAATAGCTAGTTATAATATGAAAGATTTATATGTTATTTTTTGATCTTATATCCTGGATCCTGTTCATATTCCTCGCTTTTTATGTATTGAATCAGCTGTACATTATCAGTTGCTCTTCAAGAGGAAAAATTGCTGATATAGAAAAAAAGAATTATGCCGTAAAGTTTCAGCAAAATATAAATATAATAGTCTATTCGCATAATAATGCATCGACAATAATAGATCTTATTGAATCCTTAAAAAGGCAGGAATATAATCCTGAGAGATATTCAATCAATGTCATTATGGATAATTGTGATGATAATAGCGCAAAGCTACTTGAAATCCTTGGCGGAACAAGATTATGGCGAATTAATACTGATATAAAACCTATTGGCAGAAATAAAGCAATAGCCTGGCTGCTAGAGAGAATATTATCAAGTGAAAATACAAATGCATTTGTGTTTTTGAACGCAGATTGCATAGTCAAACCTGATTTTCTAGCCAGAGTTAATGCTGCAATATATGATAATCCGGTTTTACTTGGTGAGACATTACCTTTAAATTCGGATCTTGATTTAATGTCTGCTATGGCATATTTAAGAAATAAAATTAAAAATAAAGTAATAAATCATGGCAGGTATTATGCATCTTTAAGCACCCTTTTGGATGAAGATATATATGCAATTAGACAGGATATTCTTGAAAAATTGACTTTTTCCATTACCGATTATGGATTTGAAGAGTATGAATTCTCTATTAAATTGGCTAATGCAGGTATACCTGTTTCAAATTCATATTATCTATACTGCTACAAACAATTTTCAGAAGATATAAACAGCATAGCGCTAGATGATTATAAAAAAAGATATAAATCCCTTATAACTTTCAAGAATAATATATTATTCCTGTTTACAAATAAAAGAAATATAAAAGCAAAAGAATTAATACTATCTCTAATATACCCATCGAGTATGGTTTTTCTAATTTTGTCTTTCTTTTTATTCAATGTTTCTCTATTTACAAATACCAGCTTTGCAAATGCTATAAGTACTAATGCTGTTTTATTGTTATTATTTGGTTATTTTACAGGCAAGCTTTTCGCAATGCTGGTTGCAAGATGTTCTTTTAAAGAATATAAAAATAGTGTTTTCTTGGCATTTTTTGCTCCGCTTATATTTTCTCTGTCATTATTACAGGGAATTAAAATCAATATGTCTTTTAAGTTTACTTTGCCTAAGAAATTTCTGATTAATAAGGATTTTCATAAGCAAATCATAGAGACAACAGTTTCTGACGGCAAAAAAGAGCTGCCATGCCAGCTAGAAATCAGACAAAATGATACTCATTCACAATTATTATTTATATTTAACGGAAAGAAACTATCTTCTTCAAAGCACCCGAGAATAGATTATGCAATTGAAGAGATAACAGAAAAGCTAAGAACACATGGCTTTAATTTAAAAGTATGCATGAACTGCGGATATTTCAAGTTAAACGAGAGTATTGCCTCAAAGCTTGGAGGAGAACAAGGATATTGTTTGTTTGACAACATCAATAAAGGTTCAAAAGCCTGGGAATACTCCTATATCTGGAATTCCTGCCTGAATATAATATCAGTAAAAACAAGAAAACATATACAACAAAAGTTAAATGAAATTGAAACCAAGCAACTGTAATAAGTTATTATAAAATATTTTTGGATAATTTTTTAACTAAAAGACTATACAAATTATCAATGGACCAGTTTAAATTACAATTTAAACTGGTTTTATATTTTGTTCAAAATCAGGAAAAATTAAATAAATGTTTTTAAAGCAGATAACAGAAAATTACTCTAATATAGCTGATGATAATCCATGGTTTGTTATTATTGAGGGATTTGATCCCATGACAGAACGTGAAATGGAATCACTTCAGTCATTTGGCAATGGATATATAGGAACACGAAATAGCCTGGAAGAACTTTACGAACCCTGTAATCCAGCTACATTTTTGGCTGGAGTATACAAGCCAACAGATGTTAATAGCAATGAGGAACTGGCAATAATTCCTGATTGGACTAGAATACAGATATATATCGGAAATGAGTTAATTGACCTGAATACTACAGAATTATTAGATCATAAAAGATATCTTGATATGAAAAAAGGCATATTAAGCAGAAAATGGAAAGTAAAAGATGCAAATGACAGAATAACCAATATTGAAATAACAAAATTTATTTCACTAGCCGATAAGCACTTGGCCTTTAAGAGTTTAACTATTAAACCGGAAAACTATACAGACAAAATAAAGGTTATTTCAGGAATTGACGGGCAAGATATGGAACTAGTCTTTCCATTACCAGAAATTAATAAGTCCGGTAATGGTATTTCACTTGGGATGATACCTAAAGGCACAAATCAATTAGTTATAGTCAATCAGACAAGCAAATTTTCTTGCGATCAACAATCTCCAAAATCCCAGAATAATAAGATCCCTGAACCTTTAATGGAGCATATTAACCATAATACTTACTATAAAGATCAAATAAACTATGAAGAATGGGAATGGATAGCAGAATATGATTGTGAATACTCTATATGCAGTCTTATAACAATTTTTTCGGGCATAAATAATGAAATAACTATAAATACTAGCAAAGAATACATGGAAAATATTCTTCAAGGTGATAATAATTTTTATACTTCTTTTCAAGAATCACATATTCAATGCTGGAATAACCATTGGAATAACGCCAATTTAATTATAACCGGAGATTCTCATGCCCAAAAATGTATAAATTTTGCCATGTATCACTTAATCAATTCAGGCAAATACAGCGGAAATTATATTTCTATTCCCGCCAGAAACTTGTCCGGTGAAGCATACAAGGGTCATATCTTCTGGGATACTGAGATATATATGCTGCCTTTTTTCATTTTGACTTATCCAGAAATTGCAAGACAATTATTGATGTACAGATATAATACCTTACCGGGTGCAAGGAAAAATGCTGAACTGGAAGAATTCAAAGGCGCATCATTCGCTTGGGAATCTACGGACAACGGTCTTGAAGAAGCCCCAACAGAGGTGATCTCTCCTTTTGGAGAAAAAATAAATATATATACAAGTGAATATGAAAACCATATTTCTCCAGATATTGCATATGCTATCTGGCAATACTGGCAGGTGACAGGGGATGATGATTTTCTTGTCAATTTTGGCAGCGAAATTATCCTTGAAACAGCAAGGTTTTGCGAAAGCTTAATGTCTCAAAGCGAAGACGGTTATTATCATATTTATGACGCTGTAGGTCCGGATGAGTACCATGAATTAGTTGATGATAACGCTTATACAAACATAATCGTCAGACATAACTTTGAAATAGCCTTGAAATTGGCTAAATTTATGAAAACCAAATATAAAGATAAATATGAAAGGCTACAAGAGAAAATACGATTAGAGGATAAAGAATTAGAATTTTGGTCAGAAATAAAGGATAAAATTTATATAAAGCAGGATCCTGAAACCAAAGTTTATGAACAGTTTACAGGATATTTTGACCTTGAGTTTATAAATATTCATGAATATGATGAAAACAGAATTACTCCAATGGACGTGATTTTAGGCAGGGAAAGAACCAGAGAATCTCAGGTTATTAAACAACCTGACGTAATAATGTTCTTGTACCTACTAGCTAATAAGTATTCTAAGGAAACAATTGAGGCTAATTATGATTTTTATGAACCAAGGACAGGACATGGAAGCTCATTAAGTCCCAGTATCCACAGCATTATGGCTGCAAGACTTGGGAAAATGGATCAAGCATATAATTATTTCAAGCAAGCTGCTGAAATAGATTTATACAATAATATGGGTAATGCATCAGGCGGAATCCATATGGCCGCAATGGGCGGACTTTGGCAAGCAATTGTGATGGGATTTGGCGGAATGTATATTTATGATCAGGGTTTAATGTTTGATCCTCATGTACCTGATCAGTGGGCGGGGCTTGAATTTTCAGTATACTGGCATAAACAAAAGGTTAATTTAAAGATCAAAAAAGAAGAAATAACTTTTGAAATTATTGGAAATAAAGCTGTGAATCTAAGTATAGGCCCTGATAACTGGAGAAAGCTGGAACCTGATAATAAATACTCTGCTTATAAAACTCATAAATGGTTTTGGAGATAAATAAAATGGAACAGGGAAAAATGATACTTTTACCGCTAGATGGTTCAGATATTTCGTTAAAAGCTGTATTACCGGCTAAAAGCATTGCTGTTCTTCTGAATATGATAGTTCATATTTTATATGTATCTGATGAAGAGCTATCTAGAGAAGAAGTTATAAAAAAAGCAAAAATACGTAAAGAGGATTTTCCAAGGTGCATTATCAGTCATAAAAAAGGTAACCCTATAGAAGTCATAATCGAAGAAGCTAAATTATCAGAATATGTTGTTATGTGTACTCATGGACAGGGATATGATCCTGATAAAATAAGCGGGAGCGTTGCTACAAAGGTTATAGAAAACACATCCACACCAGTTTTATTAGTAAGGCCAGATATTGAATTGCCAACTCAGAATAATTTATGGCAAACTAAAAATGTTTTAATTCCATTAAATGGATGTCCTTGTGCTGCACAGGCTTTAGAACCCACAATGAGGATTTTATCCAAAATTAATGCAGAAATAGACCTATTGCATATACCGGTATCAGAACAAAAAAAACAGGCTGAGTCTGGAATGTTTACTGTCCCTTATTATGAAGATCACCCACAGCATGAATGGCCAACCTGGACCAAAGAATTTCTTAGACGATTTGGCCCAAAACTAAAAAATAACTTTAAAGTAGAGTTCTTCGTATCTACAGGAGACCCTGCAGAGCATATAATAAATTTTTCTAAAGAACATAATAACGATTTGATAGCAATTGCATGGCATGGTAAATTGGCACCACCTCATGCCACTATTCTCAGAA
>DNSU01000177.1:0-485 GCA_003499585.1 Cyanobacteria bacterium UBA9579
AATTTTCACAGTGACGGAGAAAACATCCCATCCTGCTACAATCATCATAATTAATTTTTCAATATGTACTAATTAGTAGGGATTAAATATTACTCTATCCCTTCTAATTTTAAGTATTCAAAATTCCCTTATCAGGCATAGCTTTGCTAGATTAATAATGCTTAAATAATCATCAGGTAATTTAAACCTATTTCTGACAAACAAATTTTACCAAAACCTGCTCTTTAAAAAGCATTAATTGTACTGGCTATATTTTATTCGGAGATTAGCTATGTTATTAAAAGAATACCTTACACATAAGCTGCATAAAGTTGTGTTAGCTTTATTGATTGCACCTATACTTATGTTTCAAAACAACGTATCACCTGTATTTTCACAACTTTCTCAGGACGAACAGATAAATATTTATGTCTATGAAAAAATCTGTCCATCAATAGTTGCCATTGATGTAGACATTGCAGATGGCACATCAAGTGGAACCGGTT
>DNSU01000177.1:563-1552 GCA_003499585.1 Cyanobacteria bacterium UBA9579
GGAACCGGTTGTATTATTGACCAGAGAGGAGTAATATTAACCAGTAGTCATGTGACAGAAAACGCTGAAAATATTAATATTATACTGCATAACGGAAAAAAATATAAAGGTAAAATTATTGCTATCACTGGAGAAAACAATGACTTAGCACTGATAAAGATAAATCCTGATGTATCTTTACAGGCAATTAGAATGGGTGATTCTGCTAAAATTAAGGTTGGACAAAAAGTTTTAGCTATAGGAAACCCGTTTGGATTTAATGAAACATTGACAACAGGCATAGTAAGCCGTATAGATTACGAAAGAAATAAAATACAAACTGATGCAGCAATAAATCCGGGATGCTCGGGCGGACCACTTATTAATACAAGCGGAGAGGTTATAGGCATTAGTCAGTCCATTTATAACCCGGATAATAACAAATCTAATATCGGTATAGGCTTTGCAGTTCCTGTCAATGCGGCTAAAAAGTTCATAATAAGAGTGAAAAAAGATATAGATAACCACATAGTTTCCGATAATCCAACCCCAATAATAGATGCCAGTCGAACTAATTAATTATCTTGATCCTAACTTTATATAATAAAGTTTTATAAATTTATTAAGATTTTGGTTTATATCTTTGCTACATAAACTTGAAAAATAACCCTAAAATGATAAAATATATATTAGTTAAATCCAAGATGTAAACCGTAATAGTCAGATTTCACTATCTCGGTCTCATCAAAGGATAAAGTAGAACACCCACAACATGGAGGCCGAGCTAGGCAATGACATTTGAAGATCTTACCTTACAATGCGCAGATTGCGGCAGTGACTTTCAATTTACTGAAGGCGAACAAGAATTTTACCAACTAAAAGGACTGGTAAATACACCAAAGCGTTGTCCCCAATGCCGTTCAAGCAGAAAGAAAGCAAACAGAAGACCTCAGAGACAATTGTACGATGTAACATGCTCTGAATGCGGTAACCCGGCCAAAGTACCATTT
>DNSU01000177.1:1637-14117 GCA_003499585.1 Cyanobacteria bacterium UBA9579
CTGAAGACAAGCCTGTTTACTGCAGAGATTGTTTTGAAAATACCAGATCATCTGTGTAAACGAATTTGTTATAATATAAAAACTTTTAATAAGCATAAGACAAGCAGCACTAAATAGTGCTGCTTGTTTAATTATAAGCGACACCCAAATCTCCTCATATGGAACTTATACTCCTCTCAATCAATGCAACAATAAAAATTGCCATCACTAATCGAGCTGAATTCTCCATAGAGTATCCAAGTCTTATACACTGTTAACCACCCTACTTATCTTTATGATAAGTAGGCTAATCACTAACTGATGTGTGTAATGGTTTAAGGTTAAGCTTAAACGCTATTATGCAATAACGTTTAAGCCACCACCTGAACCACCACAACTGCCTGAGCCTGCGGAAGCAACTGAGCCAGCGGTCTCTGAAAACAGAGGTTTGCTAACTTCAGGAGCTTTCATTGCAATTTGGCCTGCAGTTTCTACTGGTTTTGGTCTTGCACCTTCGATTTTTCCAACTGCGAACATAATGGTATCCTCCGCGATAGATCTAATAACGATGTAAACTATCACTCTTACATATATAAAAACGATATACTTTCATTAATTTCCTGTTGAGCCCTATTTCTTAACACATTGTTACAAACATGCTAATGCATGCCGCTAAATAACTTTAGCCGCAAAAACTGTGATTATAAGGATTACACAATGAATTCCATGGTTGAATTTTTGATAACACTTATATCTCATGGTTTATGGATATCTAAGCAACTATTGAATCATGCCTGCTTTAAATTATACTTTACCTCGACCACTTTAGGCCGAATATGCCTATAAATCTTTGAACTTATTTCTCCACCTATCAAAATAATTAAAGATGTATAGTAAAACCATACAAGGAGAATAATAAAAGCACCTAAAGTTCCGTAAATAGCGTTATAACTGGCAAAGTTCTCGACATATAAGCTAAACAGCCAGGACCCGAATAACCAGAAAACACCGAAAAATAAAGCCCCATAAACCGAACTTAATAATAATGCCTTCTTATTAACATGCACATTAGGCAGAAAATAGTAGATTATTAATGTTATTGAAAACAGAGCAAGAAAAGTTACAGGCCACCTTATTAAAAGTACAACTATAGCTACATCAGTAGGAATAGGTATAAATCTGCTTACAAATTCAAGTATTACAGTTCCAAAAATAATCAAATTAGCTGCTATAAAAAGTACGACAGCAAACATTATTACTGTTAAAATAGCTAACACATTTAGTTTAATAAACGATCTTGTTTCTGTAACCTCATATGCTCTATTCATAGCCTTAGTTGTAACACGGATGGCTCTTGATGCAGCCCACAAAGCACCTATTAAACCTACAATACTCAATAATCCTGTTTTTGTTCTCAATACTTCATTTAGAATATCTCTTATAAGATTTAGAGTATCTGTAGGAGCAACTGCACTTAATAAGTTAATAATCTGGTTAATGTTATTTGGGGTTCCAAGAAATCCCAGTACAGATATAGCAAAAATGGCAAAGGGAAATAATGATAAAGCAAAGTTATAGGCCATTTCTGTTGCCAAACCCGGAAAATCATTATCCAGGATAGTTTTTATCATATCTTTTATACTGTTAAAGATTTTATTCGTGCCCATACGGATAATTATGAGTCCTCTTAACTTTTACTTCAAGCAATCTAAAATCTTGTTTTGCTTTTTCTTGGAGTATTCCTCTTCTTATATTCTTAGCATCTACTTTAAAATAATCCTGATTAAGAGTTATTCTTTTTTTACCCATATCTAACTCCTCTCCTGATATTCTTTTCAATAAATAATTATCTGTTTAATAGTATAGTTTATTAAATTTAAAATTAAATTCAATAATTAGATAATTTTATTGGAAGAATTTAGAATATTGCTGATAATTTGCCAACTTGTTTTATAACAATAGGAAGAACTTCATTAATTGTATCAGGAATATTTTTTTGAATAGTGCATCCAGCAGCTAACTTGTGTCCTCCACCGCCAAAGAATTTTGCAATTTCACATACATTTGTTCCATTGCTTCTAAAACTTACTTTTGTATCTCCTTTTGGTGTTTCTTTAAATACTAAAGAAACTTCCACAGTATTTATCTGCCTTAAAGCTTCAGAAATGCCATCCACATGATCATCAGAAGCACCTAAAGAATCCAGAAGCTCTCTGGTTACAATTGAATATGCAATTTTATTGCCATCCACAAAAACTGCCTGATCTACGGCTCTTGCTTGTAGCTTGACCATAGAAAGAGGTTTTGACTCATAACACTTTTTATAAATAAAAGTAGGATCTGCACCTGCTTCCATTAATTTTGCAGAAATTTCGAGCGTCTGAGGAGTGGTATTCTCAAATTTAAAGCCGCCTGTATCAGTCAAGATAGCTGTATATAGATTAGTAGCAATATTTCTGGTTAATTTAGCTCCTAAAAGCCCGATAATATTATATAATACCTGTCCGGCAGAAGATGCTTTTGGCTCAACCCAGTTTATCTGCGCAAAATTGGTATTACTTATGTGGTGATCAATATTAGCTGTCATTTTAGCATTTCTAAATAAATCTATAGCATCCCCGAGTCTATCTATAGAAGCACAATCAACTGTAATTGACAGGTCATAATTTTGATATAAATCTTTATTCCCTAAATTGCGCACCTCACCGGATCCTGGTAAAAATGTGTATATATCAGGGACTTTACAAATAACAATAGTATCAATTTTATCAATTGTTCCTAACTGACTCAATATCTCTCTCAGTGCGAACATTGAACCTAATGTATCACCATCAGGACCTATATGAGATAAAATCACTACACTTTTTGCTTTATTAATAACTTCGACTAGTTTATTTACAGATTCCATATTAATCATTTTGTCTTATACTTTATAGTAAAAAAATTCTAACATAAACTGCATTTATTAACTAATAAACTTAGGAGAAGGACTTGGAATTAACTTTAACCTTTATCAGCTTATTAGTTATTTTATCACTAATTATTCTGACTTGTGTTGTGTTCACAAATGCAATAGAGCATCTGGGAGAAGAATTAAACTTATCAGAAGGCGCTGTTGGAAGTGTACTAGCAGCAGTTGGAACAGCATTACCTGAAACAATTATTCCAATTGTAGCTATTATCGGCGCTTATATAACAGGCAGCAATATAGAAATGGGTAACGAAATCGGTATAGGTGCTATTCTTGGCGCACCATTCATGCTTGGGACCCTTGCCTTTTTTATAACAGGCATGGCAGTTATTGTATTTACACATACGGGCAGAAGAACTGCTGATATGCCTATTAATACAACTATTATGTTTAAAGATCTTCACTATTTTATGGGAGCTTATCTTCTTGCAATTATGACTTCTTTTATTCCCATTCCTGCCATAAAATATACTATTGCCGTTTTACTTATTATAATTTATATTATTTACGTATTTTTAACTGTAAGAACTGCAAGTAAAATCCCTGAAGGTGGGCAGGAAGAGTTAGAATCTTTATATTTTACAAAATATATACACGCACCCGGATTCTTTCATCTACCTGCAATTATATTACAAATTCTCATATCTCTTGCAGGACTGGTGATTCTGGCTTACTTGTTTGTTGAAGAATTAAAGGTTGTTTCAGAAGTATTACACATAAATCCTTTGATATTAAGTTTAATAATAGCCCCTATTGCAACTGAATTACCTGAAAAATTTAACAGCATAATCTGGATAAGGGCTAAAAAAGATACTCTGGCCATGGGTAATATTACAGGAGCTATGGTTTTTCAAAGCTGTATTCCTACAGCTATAGGAATAGCATTCACTCCATGGATTCTAAGCATAGAGGCTCTTATAAATGTTGCAATAGTTTATTTTTCCGTAACAATTGTATATTTGAATATTATCGCCAATAAAGGTATATTAAAACCAATTGCCTTAATAAGCTGTGGTGGATTCTATCTGCTTTATCTTATTTATGTCATTTTTAGAGTATTTGGTGATAAAATCACTTAAAAGAGTGACTAAATCACAGAACACTTAGAGCATTACTAATTATTTAGTTTAATCAGGAGCTGATAAATTGGAAAAGATAAGAGTTTTAACAGTATTTGGAACACGCCCGGAAGCCATAAAAATGGCTCCTCTTGTGTTGGAGCTTAATAATAATCCCGATATATTTGAATCAATAGTCTGTGTTACCGCACAACACAGAGAAATGCTTGATCAGGTGCTCGAATTATTTAAAATCAAACCTGATTTTGATTTAAATATAATGAAACCTAATCAAAATTTATGGAATTTAACAGCAGATGTACTGCTTCAAATGAAAGAAATATACGAAAAAGCAAAACCTCATGTAGTTCTGGTTCACGGCGATACCACCACAACACTTGCAGCAAGCCTTAGCGCTTTTTATGCAAAAATTCCTATTGGGCACGTCGAAGCAGGTCTTCGAACATTCAACAAATACTATCCTTTTCCTGAAGAAATCAACCGTGTCGTCGCTGATGCTGTTTCTTCATTTTACTTTCCTCCAACACAAAGATCAGCAGACGTACTATTGAACTCAGGTGCTGATAAAGATAAAGTTTATCTAACCGGAAATACTGTTATAGATGCTCTATTATACACAGTAAATAATCATAAAGTAGATTTATCCGAGTTAAATCTTGATAAAAACCTGAAAACCATTCTTTTAACTTCACATAGAAGGGAAAATTTTGGTAAACCTCTTGAAGATATATGTAGGGCGATACGGATTTTAGTTGAAAAAAATCCTGATATTCAAGTAGTATACCCTGTTCACTTAAATCCAAATGTGAGAAATACAGTATTTTCAATGCTCGATAATATAGACAGGATAAAATTAATTGAACCTCTTGACTATGCACCATTTGCAAATCTGATAAAAGAATCACACATTATCCTGACAGATTCAGGAGGCATCCAGGAAGAAGCACCATCTCTTGGAAAACCTGTTCTGGTTCTAAGAGATGAGACTGAAAGACCTGAAGCTATTGAATATGGAACGGTTAAACTGGTAGGATCCGATACAGATAAAATCGTTAATACCGTTCAGGAACTGCTTGATTCAAAAGAAGTATATGACAAAATGGCGTCAGCCGTAAATCCTTATGGCGATGGTTTAGCCTCAAAAAGAATCATTGATGCCTTAAAAGAGAATAAAGATTTTCTTCTAAACAAATAATAAATATCTAAGATATTTAAAAAGATGGGAATGTTTTTTACGCAGCTGATGCACCTTCAAACCGACATGGAGCATAGACTACTACAAAAACATTCCCATCTTCACAATAAATAAAATATATATGATTTTTGTATTCATAACGCTTATAGAACAAAAGTCTGGGAGAGATCTACTATTACTTCGATCTCTCCCATTGCTATATATTATAAATTATTGAAAAATTTTTCCTATTGTACGGGTGGATAATTTAACCCTGAAAGCACTTTTAGCCATTAGTAGTATCATAAATATCAGCCAGCAGTTTATTGACAATGGGAATATCAGCCGGAGCCAGATCATAATCTGACAAATCCTGAGGATATACCCATTTAATTTCCTCATGATCAGTTAATTCAAATATCCCTGAAATATACTTGACTCTATATACTAATAATTCTATTGATATATGAGGGTATTCGTATTTACTTGAACAAATAAAGTCTCCTACCTCTGTTTCAATACCAAGTTCTTCTTCAAGTTCTCTTTTAAGGCATTGTTCAGGCGTTTCCTCACACTTTAATTTCCCGCCAGGAAATTCCCATTTGCCTTCAAGTCTGGTTCCTTTTTTCCTTTTAGCAATTAAAATTTTGCCATCTTTCTCAATAACAGCAGCCGTAACCTTTTGCATTCCAATACCTTTAATTAAGTAACATACTTATAAAGATACCATGACTGCATTAACTTATCATTCTGTTGAGCTTGCACTGCCTGATTGTCTGGCAAGAGCGTTACTAATGCGCTGATTTATTCTGTCAAGTTTAGTATTTATCTCGTTTCTAAAAGTTTCAAGGTTTTGATTGACTTGTTGCTGATTGGTATTCATAGTAGAAAATCCATTATTCATTTCATTACGCAGTGCAGTTAATTCTGCTTTAATTTCATTTTGGTTTTGTTCTAATTGATTAATGGTTTTATTAAATTCGGTTTCACTAATATCAACTCTTTTGCCTGTAGACCAGATGGCAAGCGCAATAAGAATACCAATAACAGCTAGGGTAATCACAAAAGAAATCTCAAAAGTTTTTGAATAAGTGCGTTTATCCTTGTCCATAATTATTTCCCTATCCCTGATTTTCTTCTTTGTCATTATATGCCTATAAACCAACAATTAAATTGGCTATTACGGTTAAATTATTTTTGTAACAACCTGATAGATTATCAGGGTATAAAAACGTATATAAACAGTTTTTAACATCAAATGAATTCTTTTTTTAACTAAAAATTAAGTCCGTCTATTTTTAGTTCATATCGCTATTTTTACTGATTTTTAAATGCAATTTTTCTAAAAATTAAATCACGAATTGTCATTTACACAACTTAATATTTAACAATTAATCTATCAATTTATTTTTTTTTCTTTTTTTATCTCCATGATCAGAATTTTCTATTAATTTCAGTAAGCAGGGCTACAACTCTCAAAATAGAGATGTGTTATAAGGGAAAAGTCAAATATGATGCAAAGTTTAACAAACATTAATAGATTATATGCAGATAAACAAAATAAGTATCAACCAACAAGAGTGATCAAGGGGCAGGAAAAAACTCCGGCTTCTAATCCCATAAAATCTATATTTGCAAATCAAGATGGAATTCCGGCAAATTTTTTAAAGCACAATTTGATCAGTTTTACAGGGGTTTCTCCTGAGGCAAGTGTAAGTGCAAATGTCGGAAAAACTACCGTTACCTCTCTTATAGATGCCGATCAAATTTATGGCAAGGCTCTTGATTATATCAATAATGCCCAAAAAAGTATTCAAATTGAGATGTTTGAATTTCAAAACCTCAAAGTAGATGGGCATATATGGCCATCAGCAGGGGCAGAAACAGTAGCCGGATGGGAAAAACAACAAGCAATTCTTGATGCTCTGATTCAAAAGAAAAAAGAAAACCCTGATTTAAATGTACAGGTTATTCTTGATTCTCATAAATGGTATCAGGATGGCTTTGATCATCAACTCAAGCATTATAACAACATGCGAATGATCAAATACCTAAAGGATAATAATATTGATGTTGTTCCATATCCAAGAAGATACCAGGGCGGTGGCAGTTTACAACACGTTAAATTCCTTGCCGTGGACAGTAATAAAGTCATTTTAGGCGGAGAAAACTGGGGTAATCACTCTGCTGCAAATCACGATGCCTGCGTAGCGATTAAAACACAACCACAACATGAGCATTCAGAAGTTGACAATTTAATTGATGAAATTTTTAATAAGGACTGGAAATTTGCATGGCAAAGACTTGGTGTAACAAATTTAGCTCCAGAAGAAGACAAAATAAATACCAATCCTGCTGATGTTCCTCCAGAATCTCTTGAATATATGGTAGTGGCCGGAAACGTGTTCCAGGATCCTAAATATAAGAATAGATACCAAAATGGAGAACTAAACCTTCCTGAGGTAAAACCAATCTCAGATCCTGCAATAAAAATTCTTACCAACTCTCCCAAAGAGTATGAAGAAATTAGCGAGCAGGGTTCTGAATCCATAGGAACTTATATCAAAGAAAGACTTAATACGGCTCAATCATTAAAAGCCGAACTATTTGTGCTTTCTCACAAAGAAATAGTGAATAAAATTATAGAACGTCACAAAGAAGCACAAAATGGGGGCAGACCTTTTGATGTGCAAATTTTAATGCATCCGGGAATTGTTGATGATTTCCCATACTGCAGAAAAACTAAGCACGCCCTGGAAAAAGCTGGTATCCCTGTGCAAATGTATAAGGTAGATGAAGATATAAACCAAAAACTACATGCCAAGTGGGCGATATTCGATAATAAAGAGTTGTTAATAGGATCTGCAAACTGGTCAGCAGCAGGATTGGAAACCAATCTTGCTTCCGGAAAACGCGATGACTATCCATTAACTGATGCAACAATAAATGAAGAAATTTATAAATATAAACCCCAAATTGATAATTTGGAAAAATCTTTTGGATTAGCTTCCTTATTTGGTGAAAAACAGGAAATTAATGACTCTGAACTTAAAATAAGAATAAATTCCTTTAAGGAATTTCTAAAAAATAAACCACCTGAAACAACACCTGAAACAATAAATAACACTAGAAAACTGATAGCCTTTTATAAAGTTCTGAAAGATTATAATACCCAGAAATCTCAATATAGACGAGGAAATCATGAATGCGCCATATCGATTAGTAACGAAGAAATCGCTAAAACATTCTTAAGACAATTTGATAAAGATTGGGAATACAGCAAAATTACAGTACCTGATGGATATTCAGAAAACCAATCTGCCCAAAACATAGTGGATCAAAAAAATTCAATCAGACAAATGGTTATGGATACAGAACCATCTTTCGACACTGTCGCCTAAATTTACAGGGAATAAAAGGATGCTAATAAAAGAAAAAACCATAAAACCAAATATAATGCCAATCTATGGATATAAAGTTCAGAATCAATTTATCTCTGGTGAGAATTCTTTACAGGATAAAAAATTCTATAAAATTCCTGTTCAAACTCATAAAGCTTATGCTTTAAGCTCTCTGGATAAAGAAATTCAGAATAAAGACTTTGAACAGATAGTACAATCCGCACCAGGAAAATATTTTGGCAAAGGACTTTTTGAAGATGGTTTTGTAGACTGGTCAAAAGTTGGTTGGCAAAATCTTAAAAATGAACCAATTAACTGGAATAAGGCTAAAGAGTCTGACATTATGGCTTTTTGGCATGCTTTAGCATTAACAGAGACCAAAGAAAGCCCATGGGTACAAAGGTATAACCCTACCAACTCACCATATATGCTTTCTACACATCATACTTTAACAACTGCAGAGAGCAAGGCTAACTTTCACGCAGCATTAAATGAATTAAATCAAATTGCAGACAATAAAGACCCGGTACATTCTAAACCTCCTTTTCTGGATCAACCTATTATAAGTCCTGAAACAGGAAAATTAAATATTAATTTTATTGTATTTGATACAGAAACCACAGGGGTAAACTTTGACCCTAAAAAAGGGCCTGTAGACAAAATAATCCAGATTGGAGCTGTTAAAATAATGCCGGGCGGAAAAATAGAGCATGAAAGTGTATTAAACCAGCTTGTAAACCCGGAAATGGAAATATCAAAAGAAGCAACCAAAGTTCATCATATAACTAATGAAGAAGTCAGAAAAAACCCTACGATACATACATTATTAAAGAATTTCACAGAAAATTATCTTAAAGATAATCTTATAGTTGCATATAACGCCAAGTTCGATATTCCTATGTTAAATAACGCTATTAAAGACTATAACGAGAAAAATCCTGAAAAGCTTCAGGATAAAAAGCTTTGTTTGACTCTGGATCCATTTGTTATACTGCAAAGAATTCATCCATTTTTAGGTGCCAGCAAAAAATTAACCGAGCAGCACAAATTTTTATTCGGACAAGGTGTAGATAATGCTCACGATGCATTGGAAGATGTAAAAGCAACAGTAAATGTACTAAAATATTGCTGCCATTATCTTAATAAACATTATAAACCAAGCCCTGAGGATCCTAAAAAGCATTTAACTGTTAGAGACCTGCTTACATTCCAAACAGGTGGAAAAGTAAAAGGATTAGATATCGAATTAAATTCCGCAGGCATTGATGCGTCTAAAAGATTCAATGCATCTTATATTAAGACACCAATAGGAATTAAAAATTATCCTTATCAATACTCTATAACCAAAGATGTCCTTGATTCTCTGGCTCCCATAATAGGTCCTAACAATACATTTAAAATCAATAAATATTTATCAGGCAAAAAATATACAAAATTAAAAAATTTCAAAGAAAAACTGCAAAAAGCAAGAATAAGAAATTATGATTCATTGCCAAAAAAACAAATCATCAAAATCATAACTGATCAATCTACTCAATACAAAAACTATGCTTTTGAAAATATGTGGATAAAAAATGCTAACATTCAAGACGTCAAATCAGGTAATGACCTGCCTGATATAGATATTGTCAGAAAAATTATGCAAGATAAAGCAGAAAATAATAATAATGAAGAAAACAACCCCGGGGATGATTTGCCTGAGATCTTAACCAAAAATCTATAATAATTTTAATCTTTTACGGATTAACAAATCCCGAATAAAGTGAATGTCTGCACATTTATAAATGTGCAGACATTCACTTTATTTATAACCCTAAAACTAGCTCATTCTTGCATCTTGTCAATAAAACTATAAAACACATCTAAAATTCTCATTTACAGATATTCTTGCAATCTTTGCAACCTTGAGGCAATATAACTGCATTGCATCTTGGACATCTTTCTCCAAGATATTTTTTGTCCATGTTCATATTGCAAGTCGGACAAGTTATAAATTCTTTCTCTTTACAGTTTAAATCTTTTTCCATTTACATCACCAACCCTAAAATTCTTGCTAACACACCCCCTACAAGAAATGCAAGGATCCATGAGCCAAACCATATAGACGAAGCCTCTTTAAAGCCTCTTTCTTTATACATAACAATTACAGCAGCTATACATGGGACAAACAAAGTTAACACTATAAGACTTGTTAATATCTGAATGGGAGTTAAAATTGCAGCTGCACCGCCTAGTCCAGCCATTTGAGCCAGTCCTGCGGCTCCAAAGTCTCTTCTGATTAATCCCATAATAAATATTGTTGCAGTCGCAGCTGGCAGATTTAATAAACCAACGGTTAAAGGAGCTAATAGTTTATGAATAAGCTCCAAGCCGCCTGTCATTTCAAGCATTGTGATTAAAAAGGCTCCAAGGAAAAATAAAGGGGTAGCTTCTTTCAAGAAATGCCAGCTCTTAGAAAGAGCTTTATCAAAGACATTTCTAACAACAGGCAATCTCATTGGAGGCAAATCAATGAGTAAATAAGTAGACTTGCCGGGCAAGATTTTATTTAATAATGTTCCAGTTATTACAAGCACAATAAAGATGGTTATTAAATATATAATCCAAGCCTTTAAGCCTCCCACAACTGCTATAAGTCCGATTATAACACCGAGCTGTGCAGAACATGGAACCGCAAGCCCTAAAATTGCAGTTGTAATTGTTCTTTCTCTTTTTGAACCAAGTATTCTTGTAGTGATTATGGCCATTGTAGTACAACCAAAGCCAAGTATTATAGGAATTACTGCTCTTCCATTCAACCCTATTTTAGATAAAAACCTGTCAGTCAAAACGGCCAATCTTGGCAAATAGCCTGAATCCTCAAGAATTGCCATAAATATATAGAATCCAAATATAAGCGGCAATAAAACCCCTAAAATATACTGAACTGTCATAGTCAAAAGACCAAATTCCCCGATCAATATCTGATTGATAGGGCCACTTGGAAGAACTTTTGATACAACTTCAGTAATCCAAGGGACATAATATTCTAAAAGTACGCTATTCTCAAGAAAATCAACTAAATCACCGGCTATTAAACCGCCAACTATTTTATACAAAGCATATAATATAAATAACGATACAGAGAACCCTATGAACGGGTTTAATAATAACTTTCCTGTAAGGGTAGAAAAGCTAACCCCTTTTATAGTCTCAGACACTACTTTATCTGTAACTTCATTGATCTTTTTTCTTCTCTCAGAATATATATAATCTCTGCTGTCTAAACTGTTTTTTTCATCTTCAAGAAAAAGAATTTTGTTTATTCTCTCTTGCTTAGACAAACCTTTTAACTCGAATTTATCTAAATAAGCTAAATCATTATTTAATTTTTCAACTTTTTTATCTTGAATGTAATCTTTAACTTCTTTGATTCCTTGATTCTTAATAGCAATTGTAGGAAATATTTTTACTCCCAATTCCTTTTCAAGAGTTTTATAATCTATTTCTATTCCTCTAACTTGTGCTTCATCTAATTGATTTAAAACAACAACAAGATCAAAGCCCATATCAATCAACTGCTGGGTTAAGAACAAATCTCTTTCCAAACTCAGAGCACTAACAATATTAATGATTAAATCAGCTTCTAAAATAATTTTTTTAGCAACAATCTCTTCATCGTTATAACTGCCAATACCATAAATACCGGGTGTATCTATAACCTGCAAATTTTTCATAACAGCTTTTGATATATCTACAGTAGTGCCGGGATAATTGCTTACTTCTACATAAGTTCCTGTAAACTTATTAAAAAATACAGATTTCCCAACATTGGGGTTCCCTACAAGCACAACTTTAGACAAACTTACATTCCCGGAATTATAATCATTCCGATCC
>DNSU01000177.1:14187-15765 GCA_003499585.1 Cyanobacteria bacterium UBA9579
CCCGATCCTGCTGGTTTTGAATTTTTGTGTCCATCTATATAATCCTAACGCTATACAAGTCTAACGTAAATTTGCTCCGAAAGATCTCTTCCTACAGCAATTTCTTGCTGTTTTCTTTTAATAATTACAGGTCCCGGCTTCGCAATACAAGTGATTTGCTGGCCTTTTTCTATACCAAAGCAAGAAAAAAAGCGACTTACCGTAGAATCGATAAATTCTAATATCTCAACTTTTTGTCCTACTCTTATTTCACCTAATCTAATCATGATTTTCGTTATCGTCCCTGCCTTTTATATCTTATTGAGAATCTTTCTCAATAACCTCTACTATCAAATTATCACAGCATTTATCTATTGTCAATCATGTTTGATAAATTATCTGGACTAAAAGAACGGTATATATGCTTATAAACAATTCTTTTAAATTCTAAAGATATAAACGCTAAATTATTATTGCATCCTATCTATCTTCATGGGATAACATGGGGCAGGATAACAGTTTATTTTCAAAATAAAAATTAAGGCAAAAGTAATTGGAAAACCTGAGCACATTTAAAAACGAAATAGTTAAAATAGGCAAACGCCTTTATGATAAGGGATTTGTTCCTGGTGCATCAGGCAATATAAGCATTAAATATAAAAATAATATTTTAATTACTCCTTCTGGCATGAACCTGGCTGATGTAACAGAAGAAGATGTTTCTGTACTGGATATAGACGGCAACAACATATCCGAAAAAAAACCATCATCCGAGAAAAAGATGCATCTGGAAATTTATAAAGCAAGGCCGGATATTACTTCAATAGTTCATGCCCATGCCCCAAAAGCTACAGCTTTTGCAGTTGCAGGAATTCCTTTAAATGCCCCAATATTGTCAGAAGCACTGGTAATACTTGGTTATATACCCGTAGCTGAATATGCAATGCCATCATCAGACAAACTGGCATTAATTGTAGCAGATTATTTTAAAACATACGATGCTGTTTTAATGGCAAATCATGGTGTTGTATTAGGCGGAACACAGTTAAAAGACGTTTATTACAAGCTCGAAACACTCGAATTATATGCAGAAATTTCCATAGGAGCAAAATTACTTGGAAATCTCAACGAACTATCAAAGGAGAATATTCAGGAATTAATGGAACTCAGAAAGAGTTTGCTAAAGCAGTAAAACGCTTTTATTGAGCCCCAAATTCCTTTATGTTATACCTAATTGTAATTACATAATAATCTAGCAGAAGACAACTAGTTTAAAAGGAGAGACCTTATGACAAAACGTGTCTATTTATTCAAAGAAGGTAACGCTACAATGAGAAACCTTCTTGGTGGTAAAGGTGCTAACCTGGCAGAAATGACAAATGCAGGTTTACCAGTACCACAGGGTTTAACAATTACAACAGAAACCTGTATGGAATACATCAGCAACGGCAATAAAATGCCAGAAGGCCTTATGGATGATGTAAGAACTGCATTAGCAGATGTTGAAAGAGAAACAGGCAAAAAATTTGGTGATGCAAGCAATCCACTATTACTTTCCGTTAGATCAGGTGCAAGACTCAGCATGCCTGGTATGATGGA
>DNSU01000177.1:15822-16910 GCA_003499585.1 Cyanobacteria bacterium UBA9579
GCATGCCTGGTATGATGGAAACCATCCTTAACTTAGGTCTTAACGATGAAACCTTAAAAGGACTCATTAGTTTAACAAATAACGACAGATTTGCTTATGACAGCTACAGAAGATTTATCACAATGTTCGGTAGTGTAGTTCTTCACATTGAAAGAGAAAAATTCGAGCATATTTTAGACGAGATTAAAGAAAAAGAAGGCGCAAAATTAGATACAGATGTTAGCGTTGCTGGATTAAAAGAAGCTGGAGAACTCTATAAAGGATTAGTTAAATCTGAAACAGGAAAAGAATTCCCGCAAGATCCAATGACCCAATTACAATTAGCTATTGAAGCAGTATTCAGTTCCTGGAATATTCCAAGAGCTATCGCTTATAGAAACCACTACAAAATTCCACACAATTACGGTACAGCTGTAAACGTGCAAAGCATGGTGTTTGGCAATATGGGTAATGATTCAGCTACAGGCGTATCATTCACCCGTAATCCAAGTACCGGCGAAAACTTATTCTACGGCGAATACTTAACCAATGCTCAAGGTGAAGACGTTGTTGCTGGTATCAGAACACCAAAACAAATCTCTGAATTAGCTACCGAAATGCCTGAACTATATAAACAATATGTTGATATCGCCCAAAAATTGGAAAGACACTATAAAGATATTCAGGATATGGAATTTACCATTGAAAGAGGTAAATTATATATTCTTCAAACAAGAAACGGAAAAAGAACATCAGCAGCATCTGTAAGAATTGCTGTTGAAATGGCTGACGAAGGCATCATTACAAAAGAAAGAGCCGTTCAACTTGTTGATCCCGGACAATTATACCAATTAATGCTTCCAAGTTTTGATCCTATTGCTAAAAAATCAGGAAAATTGATTGGATCAGGCTTAGCTGCTTCACCTGGCGCTGCTGTTGGTAAAATCGTATTTGATACCGACGAAGCTGCAGAAAGAGGAGCTGCTGGTGAAAAAATTATTCTTGTAAGAATTGAAACCTGCCCGGATGACATTCACGGCATGATTGTTGCTCAAGGTGTTTTAACACTTAGAGGCGGTATGACTTCACATGCAGCAGTTGTTGCAAAA
>DNSU01000217.1:0-3860 GCA_003499585.1 Cyanobacteria bacterium UBA9579
ATCTGGGATGCTCTTGCTGTAAGCCCATACATAAAAGACCTCAAAGAGTTTTTTATGTCTTTATCGGGTACTATTGTTTATGGTACTGCAGGTAAAGTAAAGATATTTAGTCCTCTGGCCAAGGATAGAAAAGTACTCAAAGCTCTATTAGAAGGTGGAGAAGCTGAAATTTATAAATGTGATGAAGAAAAACAGTGTCTTAATCCTCAATTAACTAAGATCAAAGTTTCAAAAGAAAAAGCTTTATATGAAAAAGTTAGCATAACTATTAATGAAATAGTTGCTGCTGTAGCCAATGATCATAACCCATTGGATGAAAGGCTAAAGAACTTTTTGGAGATGACGAAATTTCCGCTATTAAAGTTTGTAACTACTAATTTAATGGCAAACCAAGCATCTATGGCTATGAGTATTGCCAATTACTCAGAAGCAATATCCAAAAATCTATTAATGCAGTATATGCATGAAGCATTACAAGCGGTAGAAACTAGTTTATCTAGCACTGACTACGCACCAGAGATTCATAAGCAATTAATCAATCAGATTCATCAAGC
The DNA here is from genome assembly GCA_003499585.1 of Cyanobacteria bacterium UBA9579. GTDB lineage: Bacteria > Cyanobacteriota > Vampirovibrionia > Gastranaerophilales > UBA9579 > UBA9579. The sequence goes on from DNSU01000217.1 coordinate 555, forward strand.
TACAGTTTACGTAGAAAAAATAAAAACTGAATCGCATAACGATATGCAGGAGTTAATGACATTTATTGAAAGTTCCAAAACTACTGAGCAAGAAATCACCTCAAAAGTAACTGGCCAGCTAAAACATAATTTGGGAACGGGTTCATGAGTAGTCCAATACCAATGTATATAATTTCTAATGGCGATCTTGCCAGAGAAGCGTTCAATGCTGTTGCAACACTGCTTGGTAGCAAAACCTTTGAGACTGCAATGAAGATAGGGGTACTTTTTTCTATATATGGAGCGGCAATAAATTACATTCGCGGTCATGATATTGTAGCCTTTGCCAAATGGTTTGTTACCTATTTTGGTATAGCGGTGATCATGCTCGGACCGAAAGTTACATTGCAAATATTTGATAGTAGCAATCCGGGTGCTCCTTATACAGTAGCTGGTGTTCCTTATGGACTAGGTTATCCAGCAAGCATAATTACTACAACTGCACATGGCATTATCGAAGCTTTTGAAAAAGAATTTCATACGCCCGATGATCTTTCTTATAACAAGACTGGAATGCTGTTTGGTTCTAAATTATTTAAAATATCCTCAGAATTTAATGCAGTAAATCCTGATGTAAGATTGGAATTAACTGAGTTTGTAAAAAATTGCGTGTTGGGTGATATTTTAATTTCTAAAAAATACACAATGGCAGATCTTACAAAAAGCCCCAATCTTTTAGATACCATTACTAAAGACACTAGTAACATACGCGGTATTTATATAGGTGGAGTATTCAAAACATGTAAAGCAGCTATCGCTAACCTTAAAACCAATCTTGAGACTGATATTAAAAGCAATCTACTTAATAGTCTTGGAGAACGGATTGGTATAATAGGTAAAGGATCAAAAAAGGCAGGAGAATCAGGAAAAGCCCAAGAAACACAAAAATTGCTTGAAAGTGCATATCATTATTTTAACTATGGAAATTTATCCAGTACTGCTTTAGAGATAGCTACACAAAACGTTTTAATCAATGGAATTAGAGATGGATTATTGAATTACACTGCAGAAACTGGAGCTGCAGCTGCTCTTTTAAATCTTAGCACCACCCAAGCTATGGACAAAATGAGGATGACCCTTGCCACTTCAAGAAATATAGCTCTTTATACAATACCAATTATCCATACTGTTTTATTACTATTGATGTTAAGTTTATTTCCGATAATAGTATTGTTAGCTTTACAGCCTAGCCTTACAGGAACAGTATTAAAAAATTATCTATATACTTTGTTTTGGATCGAATCTTGGCCGATTATGTTTTCTTGTTTAAATATGATGGTAACTTTTTATGCTAAAGATTTAGGATCTAGTGGTTTAACTATGAGTAATATAGATAAATTACTTCTTGAGCATTCAGACGTAGCCAACATGGCGGGTTATCTAATGCTTTCTATACCGTTTATTTCAGGTGGTCTGGTAAAGGGAATGTCTTCGGCGTTTAATCATGCTGCAAGTTACATCGGCGGAGTGTTGCAATCCTCGGCATCATCAGCAGCATCTGAAGCAGCAAGCGGAAATATTCATCTTGGTAATTCCAGTTGGAATAATATTAATGCCAACAAATTTGATACTAATTCCTCTATGATGCGTGGTATGGCTACAGAGCAATTGGGCACTGGTGTATTACGCACTACCAGGCCAGATGGAGAAACCATATATGATGCCTCACATGCTATTTCAAAACTACCCACAAGTGTTAGAAGTAGCGATCTTTTGAGCTCATCATTTTCGGAACAGGCAGAAGCATCGAGAACCGCATCTATACAAGACCAAAAGACTTATGATCAATCTATATCCAATGCTGTTTCGGACTTTAGTAGTTTGGGTAAATCTTTAAGCTCTGGTAAAAGTATAGGAGAGAGCCTTGGTAGCAGAGAGGCTGTATCTGCTGGTGAAAATTTTTCGGATATGCACAATATAGCCAAAAACATCGCTGAACGTAATCATGTTGATGTTAATGATACATTTAGAGGATTAGTTAATTTTAGTCAAGGAGCTGAACTTGGTCTTGGTGTTTCTGCTTCTGGTAAAACACCCAATTTCAAAGTTGGTGGATTTGACGTTGGAGCAGGAGCAGAGGCTGGACTTAGAGGAAAATTATCTACTGAACATTCAAGGATACAAGAATCATCTACACAACATGGTATTGGTAGAAGCATAGATATCACAGCAGAAGAAGCACAAAGATTTAGCAAAGACCTGCATAAAGTAGAAGAATATAGTAAGACAAACCATGCTGACACAAGCAGTTCAACCTCTGCTTCTCAACTTTCGCAGCTATCTACAGATCTTAGAAATGCAAGAAGTGCATCAGAACAACATGCAATACATAAAGCTGAATCCGAAAGATTAAGTAATGCAGCGTCTTATGTCAGGCAACATTCAGGACAAATTGATAGCGATCTGGGTCAGGAGATTGCAAATAGCGTAGTTATGAGAGAAGGACGTGAAGAGGCAGAGCGATTATTTGCTGGTAAAGATAGGCCAAAACTCGAGGCTCTTGCCAAAGAGTATCTTCGTGATTCTGGCGTAGAAAGTAGTATAATATCGAGATATCAGCAGGATAGTTCTGGAATTAATCCTGAGCAAAAATATCGTGAAGCGGAAGCTGAAATTGATGCCAAGACAAATAGTATAAATTTAGGGCATGAAAGCTATAAACGCAAAATAGATGCGGACGCAAAAGCAGTGGAGCTTGGGGTTGATGAGCAAAAATCCAACCAAATTAAGGACGCTGCAGAAAACCAACGTAATATGATTGGAGATGAATTGAAAGATGCAAAAGGAAAACAAAATAAACAATATAAAAATATGCATGATGAGGTTGCCCAAAATATAGAGGGCGGTGGCAAAAAAGCAAAAAGTTCAGCTTATAGTATTGGCGATAGTGTAAAGCCCGATTATTCTAATGTAGACAAAAATAAAAAATAGAGGAGACCATGAGATATTTACTTATTAGCATCTTACTTTTTATAACAATAAATTGTTTTGCGATTGATCAAAAATTAATTAATGGAGCCAAAGAATATGAGATTGCTGTAGCAAATTTACACAAGATATTTGATGAGATAAATTCTAATAGTATGTCACTAGATGAATTCATAAAAGAACTTCATAAAACGACAAACAATAATTTATCGGCTGAAGATAAAGTTGTTGCCAAAAATAAAATTGATAAGAAACATAACCAGTTGTATGAACTTAATTCACGACATGCTGAAGCTGAGGCGGTAGTAAAAAAACTTGAACCATTAAAGAAAGAATACG
>DNSU01000217.1:3920-4418 GCA_003499585.1 Cyanobacteria bacterium UBA9579
ATTAAAGAAAGAATACGATAAGCAAAAGGGCATAGAATTTGAGAATAAGCAATTTAGCATAACAATATTAGTTGTAACAACTATCTCTCTAATAGTTATAACTTTTTTTGGAGCTGTGATTTGGCTTATTATTTCACAGCGTAAAAAGTATCAACAACTGCTCAAAGAAGGAAAAATTACACAAGCCGAGTATGGCCGTATTATGTCGTCATCCTCTTCTTATGAAAAATCCACATTATTTCGTGATGATAATAGAATCAATCCTGCAACCGGTCTCAGAATGATCGGCGGGTGTGATTCTGGCGGCAATCCCTATGGATCTTCATTTAATAATAGCAGTACTTCAGAAACTCATAGAACCAGATGGGAGTAATTTTTTAATTTATAGATACTTATGGAAACAACAAATAGAATAGATATCAAAAAAGCTCAAAGCGATAATAGCCAAAAGCAGTTATCCCTCAAAAATATCGCTCAAATAGTTTATCTTTGTCAGGT
>DNSU01000154.1 GCA_003499585.1 Cyanobacteria bacterium UBA9579
TGAATACCAACAGTCGGATATCCGGCAAGAACCCCTTCTTGCATGGCCTCTCTTATACCGGCTTCAACTGCAGGAATATACTGTCTTGGAATAGATCCCCCGACGATTTTATCAACGAATTCCATGCTTTTGTCTTTATCAATTGAGTGGAGTTCGATCCAGCAGTCGCCGTATTGTCCTTTACCGCCTGATTGTTTTTTATATTTGCCCTGGACTTTTGCATCAGCTGTGATTGTTTCTTTATATGGAATTTTTGGTGTTTCAAGAATTACTTCAACGCTAAATTTTCTCTTTAACTTTTCTATGGCTACATCAAGGTGAACCTGTCCCATGCCTGATAAAATAATTTCCTTGGTTTGTATATCTCTTGAAACCTGAAGAGTTGGATCTTCTTCCATTAATCTCTTGAGCCCTGATTGTATTTTATCTTCATCACCTTTGCTCTTTGGTTTAATTGCAAAGGAAATAACAGGGGTCGGCTGTGATAAAGTCGGAATAATTGCAGGTTTTTTTTCATCGCTGAAGCTGTCTCCAGTATGTGTGTCCTTTAATTTTGCTACAGCAACTATATCACCCGCAACGGCTTTTGCTGCAGGTTCCTGCTTTTTAGCCATTAAATGCAGCATCTGTCCAACTCTCTCCTTGGTTTTCTTAGTTGAGTTATAGATATTGGAATCAGAAGTTATTTCTCCTGAGAATACTCTCATTATTGTTAATTGACCTGCGTATGGGTCTGCAATTGTTTTGAAAACAAGAGCTGCGAGTGGTTCTGATGCTAATGGTTCTCTTTTTTGTTCTGAGCCATCAGCAGATATAACTTTAACTGCTCCTCTATCAATTGGAGATGGCATATAATCTGCTACGAAATTAAGCAGCTGGTGAACACCGACATTTTTTGTTGCTGCTCCAAATAGAACAGGGACAATTTGTTTATTGATAATACCTTTTCTTAAAGCAGTAGTGATTTCTTCCTCGGTTAAGTCTGCTCCTTCGAGGTATTTTTCTAATATTGCATCATCGCATTCTACAATTGATTCTAAACTAGATTCTCTTAGAGATTCAGCTTCTTCCTTTAATTCAGCAGGAATATCCTGTTCAGTGTATTTTCCACTTTCATTAAGCTCGAAAATCAGGGCTTTTTTGCTAAGTAGGTCAACAATTCCTTTAAATGAAGCTTCTTGTCCAATTGGTAACTGGAGTAAAACAGGTTTACCCTGAAAAGCTGTCGATAAATTATCTACAACTGTTTTATAATTAGCATTTTCTCTTTCGAGTTTATTTATAAATACGCAAAGGGATAATTCTAATTCCTGTGCTTGCTTAATAAGTTTGAGTGATTGAATTTTAAGTCCATCGATGGCGTCTAGTACTATTACGGCTGAGTCCATGCCCTGCAAGCTGTTTCTTGTGTCAGCTACAAAATTTGCTCCTCCAGGTGTGTCTATAAGATTTATTCTGGCTTTTTTCCAATCAAAACTTGCAATTGATGAACTTATTGTTGTTTTTCTTTTTACTTCTTCAGGTTCAAAATCCATAAGTGATGATTCTGTATCAACTTTGCCTAATCTGGTATTTTGCCCTGCATCAAATAGCATTGCATCAGCTAGAGAGGTTTTTCCTGTACCTACATGAGAGACAAGCCCCAAATTTCTAATGTCTGAGGTATCATAATTACTCATAGAAACCCTTCCTTTAATATTTCAGTGCTACTAACAAAATTATATATCTAACTCACTATCAAAGAAAAATTATACAACAATTATTGGTAATTTTTAAATAATTTGATATTGCCTTATGTATGTCTATTTTATTAATGTAACCACACTTATTTATATTGTTTGAAAATTTATAAATCAAAAAATAATTAAAAATAAGAGGTAATTAAAATTTTGCTTATTTTAAAATAAGGTTACTTGAACCCTGTCACCCGCATATAATTTTGTGCAATCAGGCGTTAGTTTTATAGTGCCATGAGCTTTTACAAGTGTTGATAAGAATGATGATTTGCCTGCATAAGGATATGCAGTAATTTTTCCATTATCAAGCAAGACTAATCTAACCCTTATATAATCTTCTACTCCTTTTGGTGATTCCACATCTTTTGCTAGGATTGCATCAAGCTTTACATTGTCTTTTCTTTCCTGCCAGAAGGATCTTGGATTGCCCGCTAATTGTATTAAAATAGGTTTAACAAAAGTATGAAATGATGTTCCGGAAGAAACAGGATGTCCTGGGAGTCCAATTACAGGTTTGCCGTCTATAAATGCCAATAATGTATGTTTAGCAGGACGCATTGCTGTGCCATGAGCTATAATTTTCGAGTTAGGAATGCTTTGAATAGCATTTAGTGTGTAATCTTTTGTGCCAAAAGCACTTCCCCCGGAAATTATTACCACATCGGAATCTTTTAATGAATCTATTATGGATTTTTTTAATAGATCAAGGCTGTCTTTAATTATTGGCTTTATTATGCTGGTTCCACCGAGTTGTTTAATTAGCCCCTTTAATACGTGGCTGTTTGTTTCAATTAATTGCCCCGGTTCCGGTGTTTCATCAATGGATACTAACTCGCTGCCTGTTGGAATAACAGATATAACTGGTTTTTTGTAAACTCTAATTTTTTTATATCCCAGCCCTATGATGCCGCCTATATCCTGAGGTCTGATTTTTCTTTTTTTTCTGATGAACATTTGTCCTGCGTTTATATCTTCACCTTTTTGAACTATATTTTCACCCATAAGCACGCTTTTGAATATTTTAACCTTATTGTCTTCGAGTTGAGCGCATTCTGCTAGTACAACTGAATCTGCATTCTCAGGTAACAAGGATCCGGTAGAGATTTTAACTGCCTGGTTTTTTGTTATTGCTAATTGAGTCGGAATTCCTGCTTGAGATTCGCCCATTACTTCAAGAATTACAGGGGAATCTGTATCAGCCAGTGCTATACCTCTTGAGTTTACTGCGTAGCCATCAACCAGTGATCTGTTAAAAGTTGGTAGATCAAACTGAGCAACTATATCATCGTATAAAATTCTGGATAAAGACTCTTCTACGTTTATTTCCTCAAAGTCAACGGTTGTATCCCCCAGTTCATCCATGTATCTTTTCAGTACAGTTTCAACAGGTTCATATTTAATTGTAGTTTTGTTGTTCATACCAGACATATATAACTCCATATCAATCTTTACGTGCTAGAATTATTAATATTATATTACACTCGAAGTATAATAATTTTATAAATGTGCTTAGTGATATTATCACTTAATTTAAGTAAATGACTAAATCTATTCTAATAATAGAATAATTTATGACTTAAGAATATGATTGTGTCGCTTGGAGTATTACTAATTGTTTAATGAGGTGAATTTATGGTTAATCAGGTCTCAAATTTAGAAAAATATATTGAACATACAATTTTAAAACCCGAAGCTACTTTAGGTGAAGTGAAAATACTGTTGGATGAGGCTATTAATTATAAGTTTCTTGGTGTTTGTATAAATCCGGTATATGTACGATTTGCAAAAGAATATTTAAAAGATAGTTCAGTTAAAGTAGTCACGGTAATAGGCTTTCCTTTAGGCGCTAATACAAGTATTGTAAAAGGTTATGAAGCTAAAAAAGCAGTTGAAGACGGTGCTGATGAACTCGATATGGTTATAAATATAGGTGCCATAAAAGATAAGGATTATAAAAAAGCTGAAGCTGACATTAAAGCAGTTGTAGATAACTCTGGTGGTAATCTCGTTAAAGTTATTCTTGAAACAGATTTGTTAACTAAAGAGGAGATAGTTGAAGCCTGTAAGGTTTCTATGGCAGGTGGAGCTAATTTTGTGAAAACTTCTACCGGTTTTGTAAAAGGTGGAGTTGGTGCTACGGCTGAAAATGTTAAATTAATGTATAATACAGTATCATCTTATGGCCTTGAAGTAAAAGCCAGCGGTGGGGTT
>DNSU01000100.1:0-1418 GCA_003499585.1 Cyanobacteria bacterium UBA9579
CATCATGAAAATGAAAGAGCTCAATCAGAAGCGGCTTTTGGTACTGAATTTGTTAAATACTGGATGCATAATGGTTTTGTGCTTGTAAATGAAGAAAAAATGTCCAAATCACTTGGAAATTTTGTGACAATAAGAGATGTACTTGAGAAATATGATTCAAATACAATCAGATTATTCATATTAACAAGTAATTACAGAATGCCTGTTGAGTTTACTGATGAAGGGTTAAGAGCTGCCAGAGCAGGTATGAAAAGGTTAAAGAATGCATATAATGACGTGAAAAATCTTTTAGGTGAAGAAAAGATACAGGAAGCTAAAAGTCTTTTAAGTACTGTAGTTGATGATTTAGCTAGAACTGGCAAATTGCCGTTTTATAGAATAGATACAATGCAGCATCTGGAAGAAAAAATTCCTGCTAGTATAATGGAGTCCCTAATTAAAGATATTAGAGATTTTATAAGTGCAATGGATGATGACTTTAATACATCAAAGGCATTAGCTGTTTTATTTAATATGGCAAATTGTGCTCAGAGAAATAAAGATTCAAAATATCCTGAAAATAGTATATTCTGTATTGCACTTTTATTAAGATTATCTGAGGTTCTTGGGTTCGATCTTACTAAAGTGGAGCAGCCAAAGACTGGTATTACAAATCAGCTCATGGATGTGATATTATCCGTTCGTAAGACCGCAAGAGAACAGAAAAATTGGGAAATATCTGATAAAATACGTGATGAACTTGCTCAAACAGGTATTGTGGTAAAAGACCATAAAGATGGAACAACTACCTGGGAGTTTAAGGATTAATTTGGTTTACTATAATATTGGCTTAATTGTAAATATTTTTCTTAAAATGAACAGGACGGTTAAATGAAAGATCTGCCTATAAGGGCTTATGCACATATTGGTGATGCTGTTTACGAGCTTTATGCAAGAGAAAAGACTGTTTTACTATCTTCAAAAGTTGATAAACTTCATAAATATACAATTAGCATTGTAAATGCAGAGTTTCAGGTGCATCTGTTGAATAGTATGCAGGATTTTATGACTGATGAAGAAAAAGATATTGTAAGAAGAGCAAGAAACTTACAGGTTACAACTGCAAAAAGATGTAATCATACCATTCATAGATTAAGTACTGCTTTTGAAGCTTTAATAGGTTATTTATATTTAAATAATCCAGAAAGATTAAAAGACCTATACAGTCATATAGATCCTTTAGTTAACGAAAAATTATCCGAAGTTTCTTCTAAATAATATTAAGAGAGATATATTTTCGAAGGAGCCTCCGCAAGGCACTGTGACCAAGTCACCTATTTAAGTCATCAACTATTCCATCGAAAACTTAATTATGTGCGTTAGCACCCGAGGACAGCGACGAAGGAAATATATCTCTCTTTTATGGCAATAAGTCTTTC
>DNSU01000100.1:1472-15947 GCA_003499585.1 Cyanobacteria bacterium UBA9579
TTTTATGGCAATAAGTCTTTACCTACTGCTTTTTAAACATTTCAGAAGGTAAATTCATAATTGAATTCTGGTTTGTAATAATTGTTTGAACGCCAGGGGCAATTTTAGATACGTATTCATATTGAATTAGCTGTGGATTAGCTTTTAAAGCAGCAGCTTTTCTTTTGATAGCTTCAGCTTCACCTTCTGCTTCAATAATTTTACGTTGTTTCTCCTGTCTTTCTTTATCAAGGATATAACGCATTCTTTCTGATTCTTGAAGAGCTACTTGCTTCATTTCTACAGCTTTTGCAAATTCTTCGGTAAATGTAACATTTCTAACTAACACTTCTGAAGCGGTAATATGATATTTAGCTAAAGCTACGTTAATTTTTTGCTCGATATCATCCTGTATATCCTGTCTTTTACTGGAATAAACTTCAATTACAGGATAATTAGCTACAGCATTTCTAACAATACTTCTTATTCCGGGTCTTATTATTTTATCGAGGAATTCAGGGCCTACTTCTTTATGTAATTTCCATACTGTTTCAGGATTTAAGTGGTATCTGAGAGATAAGTCTATTTGTATTTTTTGACCGTCAGAAGTTAAGCAATTTAAAGCACCGTCTCTAACTCCAGCACCCTCTCCTTCTTGAGATGACATTGTGTACGTGTTTGTTCTTACACTGTAAGAAACGGGTGTCTGTATATAAGGAACAAGTAAGTGCATCCCTTCTCCAAGAGTTCTTTGCTCAACTCCGGTAAAGGAATTAAATACAACAACTCTTTTTCCTGCTTCTACGATGGTTATAGATTTAGACAGAGTTATAACAGCTATAGCTATAATAAAGAAAAGAATTATCGGACTGTTTTTAAACTTGCCAAAAACCTGCGCATTAAGCCTATCGATGTCGATAACATTATCGTTGTTCATATTTCCTCCTCTTTTTTTATCCAGACTAATAGGTTTGGTATATTATCTCACGTTTAAAGTAAATATCCAAAAATGATAAGGGATTTATATTTTTCTCAATCTGGCAATGAAGAATCCATCAATGTTTTGCCTTGATTGTAATATTTGAAAATATCCTTTATCTTCTTCAGATGAACATAGAGGGTTTTCATTTGTTTCACACTTCCAGGGTAAATAAGGCATGATTTTATCTGCTTGAAAATCTCTGTTATTTTCCAGAAATTTTTCTATTACCTGCTGGTTTTCTTCCGGTTCAATGCTGCAGGTGCTATAAACAATTATGCCTCCTGATTTAACCAGTTTAGCTGCATTATTAAGAATTTCCAGTTGCAATATGGCAAGATTTTGTATATCTTCCGGGGATTTTTTCCATCTTGCATCTATTCTTTTTATTAAAACACCGGTATTTGAACAGGGTGCATCTATTAGGATTCGGTCATATTTTTTATCAGATTGATACTTGGTAGCATCAGCAGCTTTTATTTTTACTGATTTAACCCCCAATCTTAAACAGTTATTTTGGACTTTTTCAAGTCTTTTAGGGTTAATATCAACTGCTGTAATTTCACCTGTATCATTCATTAAGGCTGCAATATGGGTGGTTTTCCCTCCAGGAGCAGCACATAAATCAAGTACTTTTCCATTCTCTTGAGGGTCTAAAACAATTGATACAAGAGATGATGATTCGCTTTGAACCGTCCAGAATCCTTCTTCAAAACCGGGAATGCTCTTTACGCTATTGTGATGATGAACAATCATACATTCATCTACGATTCTGTCATCAAAAAAAGATACATTATTATGTATAAAAAAATCTATTAACTTTTCTTTGGAAATCTTTAATGTGTTTACCCTGATTACAAGCTTTGGAGCCAGATTGTTGTATTTACATATCTTTCTGGTATCTTCGATTCCATAATTATGTATCCATCTCTCAATCATCCACTCAGGGTGGGAATATTTTACGCTAAAAGCGTAAACCGGGTTATCTTTTGCGTCAGGAAAATGGATTTCACTCCTTTTTCTGATGAAATTTCTCAGTACTGCATTTACAAAAGCTCCTGATTTCTTGTCATATTGTTTTACAAGTTCTACATAAGAATTTAAAACTGCATAATCAGGGGCATGCAAATATTCCAGCTCATACACTGCTAATCTCAGGCTATTTTTTACCTGATAGGACAGGTCATTTAGTTTTTTTGCAGAAATATTCTGTATAAAGAAATCAAGAGTCAGCTTATGCTTAACTACTCCAGAAACCAGATTAGTTAGCTCAGATGGAAATAAGACCTTAGTCGAGTAGAAATTTACTACTTCATCAGCATGATTATCCTTTTCGAGGATTTTTATTAGAGCTTTTAAGGCTACTTGTCTTACATCCATATTAATTTTAACCATTCATTATTTATTTTAAAAAGTATATCAAAAATTAGATTTTGATGAAAAAACTTAAATGATTTTTTTGCTGTTCTGAATAGACTAATTTTTTTTGAACTCATGGGTGAACTTTAAAATAACCAATTGTGGAATATATCGATATGATGTTTTTTCACAAGATATAGGCAGTAAATGTTTATAAGAGCATGAGGCAGAATTTCTGAAATATATAGAATTTTAGAATTGTTATCGGAGATTTGTAATTGGGGACAAGTAAAGTGAGTGCAGTTAAGGGTAAAAGTGAAGAATTAAATTACCTGTTGCATTTAATAGCTTCAAGTAATAAGGCTATTAAAGATGATACAGGTTTAATGAAAGCATATCCATTCTGGATTGCAAGAAATTATAATTTATCTAGCAGAAGACCTTTTCAATGGGCAGCAAAGAGAGCGATTGATTTTATTGGAAGTACATTAGGAGTAATTCTAATTTCTCCAATTTTAGCACTGATAGCGTTAGCTATAAAACTTGATTCGAAAGGGCCTATTCTATTTAAGCAGGAAAGAATAGGGCTATATGGTAAGAAATTTTACATGTATAAGTTCCGCAGCATGAGACAGGGTGCTGAAGAAGAATTTGAACAAATAAGAACTTTAAATGAAACAAATGATGTGATGTTCAAGATGGTTGATGATCCAAGAATTACTAAAATTGGAAAAATTCTCAGGAAATACAGCTTAGATGAGTTGCCTCAATTACTTAACGTAATAAGAGGCGAGATGAGTCTGGTTGGTCCAAGACCACCGCTTGAGCGAGAAATTGAAAAATATGATAAATGGCATTATCTCAAATTCGCCACAATGCCAGGTTTGACCGGATTATGGCAGGTTAGTGGCAGGGCAGGTATTCTCGATTTCAATGATGTTATTAAATTTGATTATCGATATGTAAATAATTGGAATTTGAAATTGGATTTTTATTTGCTTTTAAAAACAATCCCGGTTGTGCTTCTGGCAAAAGGAGCAGCATAAAAATAAGTTACTAAATTAAAATAATCAGGTTTATTTTAGCAAGTAGAGTTACAGGAGTGTTTAAAATGGGGAAAAGTAAAGTCACAATGGCATTATTGTTATTAACATTAATGTTGAATTCTAATTGTGCTAACTCAGAAGAGCTATCCAGTGTGCCTGATGAGAAGAGTAATGAGGCAGAATTAAATCAAGTATTGGATTTGGAGGAATTTAAGCAGCAATTGCAGGAAATTTCTACCGTAGCTCCCGCCGCAAGTTCAAATCAGTTAAATGGAAGAGTTAAAACATTAAGTACTAAGTATTTATTATCTCCGGGAGATAGTATAGCTGTTTCCGTATACGGGGAACCGGAATTTTCTCAGGCCAGTGTTCTAGTCAGGCCTGACGGGTATGCAACAATTGAACCTTTTGGAGAAATGTATGTTGCAGGATCCGATGTAAATGATTTGACTACTGAGCTTAAAGCAAGGTTTAAATCATATCTTTTAGACCCAAAGATCTCTGTTAAAGTCAATTCCATGCATACAGCTAAAGTCTATATTTATGGTGCAGTACAGAAACCAGGGTTATATCAGCAGGAAAGAGTTACCGCTAGAGACGGAAGTACAGGAACAACAGCTATAGTTACTCCTGAATTGACTGTAGCAAGTGTCATTTCAAATGCAGGAGGAATCAAATATAACGCAGATTTAAGACAGGTTAAAGTCACAAATAATGCAACAGGTAGAAATGAAGTATTAGACTTAATGAACTTGATTGAGAACGGTGATGCGTCTCAGGATATTTATTTAAGATCAGGTGATACGGTTTATATTCCAACTTTAGAGTCAAATGCACAGATTGCAGACAGAGATTTTATGCTTGTAGCAAGTTCATCACTTGCACCTGCTGATTTTCCTGTCAGAGTAATCGGTGCAGTTAACAGGCCTGGAATACATAAACTTACTTCTGGCAGTCCAAGGTTAAATTCTGCTATAGCTGCATCTGAAGGCTATATGCCTGAAGCTAATCAGAAGGTTGTTACCATTCAAAGAGTCACTCCTCAGGGCAATGTGTCTACTTTTTACGTTGATCCTAATAAGAATGACTTAATTTTACGTCCAAATGACATTGTAGTAGTAGCTGATAAATCAACTTCAGTAGCATCCAGAGGATTTGATTTTGCAGGAACTATTATAACTCCATTCGGCAGATTTGCTGATTCATTCAACAGTTGGGCTGAAATGTTCAATCCAAGCAGAAGATACAGAAGATGGTAATAATCGAGTAGCAATGTAAGAATAAGGAGAAAACCCGTGGAGAGTTTAACTTTAGGAAAAGTATTTAATATACTTAGGAATAATTTAAAGATAATCTTGCTCTTTACTATAACAGGTTTAATAATCGGAGCTTTTTATGCAGTAACTGTATTTAAACCAATATATAAGTCAACTGCAAAACTGTTAATTAAAAATAATACCCCGACTGAATATATAACTGCTTTAGGTGCAGGAAATGATCTTACTGCTTTAAGCAGAAGCGGAAATCCGGTTTTAACACAGATGCAGATTATAACATCAGGTGTATTATCTGATACGGTATGGCAGGAAATCAGCAAAAAATACAAGTTTCAGGATGATCCAAAAGTTGGTGCCAGCTTAATGCAAAAAGCCATAAGCGTTCAGAATCCTGTTGGTACTGACATAATAGAAATCACTGCCAAATGGTCAAGTCCTAAAATAGCAGCAGACATAGCTAATGGATTTGCAACAGCATATATTGGAGGAAATGTTGATCAATCCAAACAAGGACTTGTTCAAAGTCAGGCAACTATTAGTAAAGAACTATTAACTGCTCAAGCTAGTCTTGCGACAGTGAGAGAAAAGATTAGACATTTCAGACAAACAAATTCAACAGTAAATTTAGAAGTTGAATCCGCAAATATTGTTGATCAAATAAGTAATTTAGAAAATCGATACCACGAAATGGTCGCATCTGCCGGTGCAGAAAAAAATAGAGTTAGTTCCATTGCAGAAAAATTAGGCATTGATTGGCATAATGCAATTAATTCAGTAGCATTAGGACATAATGCTAATATCACAGCCATACAGACCAGACTTGGTGAAGCTGAAGAAGAATTAGCAGGTCTTTCTACAAAATATGCACCAACTCATCCTGCTATGATTGCTGTAAATTCCAGAATAGGTCAGATTAGGGGAGAACTTGCTGATCAAATCAGACAAACTGTTGGTGGTTCTTTAGAAAACGCACAGGAAATTTTAATTTCTGATCCTGTAAGAACTTCCATGATGGAAAGTTTAGTAGCAAGTGAAGCTTCATATAGAGGCTTAGCAGCTCAAAGCGGTGCATTAAGATCAGCTATTCAATCTCTCCAAGCAAGAAAAGCAGCCATCCCTAACAAGCAGCTTGCTTTATCAAATCTTCTTCAGGAAGAAGCTAATTTAGCGCTGATTGTAAACACTTTAAAAGCAAAACAGCTTGAAACGGGTATCAGAGAATCAGGAATTATAAGCAATATCAGCATGATCGATCTTCCTTCAGTTCCGTTAAATCCTGCATTCCCGGGAAGAACCCAGATAGCAGCAATGTTTGCAATGTTCGGCGCATTATTGGGTATCGCAAGTGTAATGGTAATGTATCTGACAAAAGATACATATGACGAAGTTGAGCAAATTGAAGAAGAATTAAAAGCGCCTGTTCTTGGTGTTATACCATGGCTTGATAAGCAAACATATAATGAGCCTAATGCATTACTGGCCATTGATGATAATGCCTCATATTATTCACTCGCTTATCAAAGAGTGGTATCCAGCCTAAGAATAAGAGGTTATAATACAAGCTCAAAATCCTTTGTATTCAGTTCAACCGAGTTTTCTAAATCCAGATCAACTGTACTTATGAATATTGCTTATGGTTTAAGCAGAGCAGGTAGATCCGTAATAGTAGTTGATGCTGATTTTAGAACGCCGTCTATTCATAAGGAATTTGGTATAAAACCAAATGAGCAGTTTAGTCTTGCTGAATTACTCACCAGTATTACTAAAGAAGTTAAAGAGACAGGGGAATTTAATTGGAGATATTTATCTTATTTCGTTCATGAACTATCAGAAGCTCCTAATCTCTGTATAATTCCTAATATTGGTAATATTTCAGATCCTAATGAGTTCTTGTATTCCCCGGCATTCAATGTTTTAATTCAGAAACTTAAAGAACAATATGACTGGGTATTAATAGACACGCCACCTGCATTGGCAGTATCAGATGCAGTTACGACAAGCTCATATACCGATGGTGTGATATTAATATCAGGACTTGAAACCACCAGATCAGTTCTTAAGAAAGTAAGCAGGCTATTTAGTAATTATCATATTCCTATATTTGGTGTTGTTGCTCGTGAAGTACAGAATAGTGAAGCTGTATTATCTAACGAGTACATAAAACAGATAATTTCTAATATGATGCCTGAAGAAGAAAGTACTTTAATCAAGAAATAACTATAGAATTGTCATTGCGAGGCAGTAAAGCTGCACCATTAAACTCTACAATTATAGTCTTAATATCAAGATTGATGAGTTTATAAAAGTGACGATGTCACCGAAGCAATCCAAAGAATCTTGTTTTGGATCGCCACGTCGCTTCGCTCCTCGCGATGACAACCCAAAAATTAAATCTATATTTTATCTAAGTGAGTAAAAAAGGAGTAGGGGGCAAAAGCCCACAGGATACCTAAGTGAGATCAGTAAAGTGCAACTTTATCAAGGAGTATAAATGAAATGGAAAGCATATCTAATGTAAGCAATGTTGAAAGGGTACGATACAGCTATCTTTTTATTATAGGATTGATGGTTCTCTCAGGTTTTGCAATTGCTCTTTTAGGATTAAAGGGACTGGCATTATCAAGTTTAGGACTGATAGGACTTATTCTTACGCCAATTTTATACAATAAACCTAAACTTTTCTTGTTTTTTGCTTTGTTTATATATCCATTTACCCGTATTTTACCTTTAGATGATAAGTTTATTATTACAGGTGTTTTATATTCCCTATCTTTCCCCTGTATTTTCTGGATTATAAAAAAGTATTTTAAAACTGTTTCCAATACATCTTTTTATCTATGGGCCATGCTCACTTATACTGCAGTTATAATGTCAAATTATTTCAGGCCTGACACGAGTATTGTTGAATTGGCAAAAGCTTTTGGCTTAATATTCTTTGCTATTTTCACAATACTTGCCGTGCATAATTACGTAGAAAGAGATCAGGAAAATATTCATAAATTAAGCAGATATTTAAGTTATTTATTTAATATTATCGCTTTAATTGCAATAGGACAGTATGCCACAGGAATTGGCGGGATGTTTAATGAGGGTTTTTACAGGGTTAGAGGAACATTCACTAATTTTAACGAGTACGGATATATAATATCCTTATTTATTTGTTTTGCTTTGTATGTCTTATTGACCACGAAAAAACACCGTTTTTACTGGTCATTTACAATAGTACTTAACATTATTGCTCTTGCAGCAACATTTAGTAAAACATCAATAATAAATACAGCATTGATTTTCTTAATTATGGGTACTTTTTTACCCTGGAGAAGAAAATTACAGTTATTTGCAGCTTCATCTGTTATGAGTGCCTTATTGGCCGGATTTCTCGTTTATACAGGAACTTATCAGGCCTTAGTACTTAGGTTTATGGATACGGCTTCACTGGAATGGCGTTTTGCTATGTGGAGGAATCTATATAACCTGATTTTACAGGGAAATATATTGTTAGGGCAGGGGCTAAATGCTTCCAGACACTTCCTTGAGGCCATCACTCCAATAGGAGACTCAAATGCTCCTCACAACATATACCTTGAAACAGCTTACAACCTGGGTTTGGTGGGCTTAATTCCTTTTGTCCTGATTTTTGTATTCCTTTTATCACAAGGTATAGCCATCTGGGCGGATAAAGGGATTCCTGAGAATCAGAACAAGATTATAGGAACAGCAATCATAGTTATTACTGTAATTACTATGATACAGAACTTTGTAAGTAATGCTTTTTATGATAGAGCTACTAATGTAATGTTTTGGGTTATTTTAACTCTTTTAGTCTGCTGCTATAGGCGATATAAGCAAGGTGAATCTCAGATAAATCAGGAGAAATAATTAGTATTTTTATTACAGTGGTTTTAGTGAACGCAGCAGGTTAATAAGGAATAAATTATGGACAGCTTAGCTGTTGAAAACGTAGGGCATAAGGCCAGGCAAAGTGTAAAATGGTCTTTTAGCCTTCAGGTTTTACAAAAAGTAATATTTTTTGCAAGCAGCATTGTCCTTGCCAGGATTCTTACTCCAAAAGATTTCGGGTTATCAGCTATAGCATTATCATTTGATATGTTTATATGGCTGGTAACTTCTTTAGGCATTAACTCTGCCATTGTACACTTTCAAGATAATATAGAAGAAAGGCTAAATGCAGGATTCTGGCTGTTTTTAGTATCAGCATCTGTTTTTATTAGTATGCAGGTGTTAGCAGCTCCATTGGTGGCGAGTTTTTATCATGAGCCAATATTGGCTGAGATACTTAGAGTGACAGCCATAGCAATATTTATAATTTCTATGGGGTCAGTACAGAAGTCTATTCTGATTAAAAATCTTGAATTTAAAAAAATAGCAATTTTAGATGTTTGCTTAAACATAATAAAAAGCACATTGTATATGTCTCTTGCTTTATTAGGTTTTGGAGTTTGGAGCTTTATTTATCCTAAAGTTATTGTGGCTGTAATTAATACCGTTTCCTTATGGTGCATGACAGGATGGAGGCCTAAATTAAGACTTAATTTTAAATACTGGGCAGAGATGTTTAATTATGGAAAAAACGTGTTATTTAGTAACATTGTTGATTATTTCATCAATAACTCAAGCTATATTCTTATAGGCAGCATGATTGGATCTGCATCTCTTGGTCTATACTCTTTTGCTTATGATAAAAGTATGATGGTTGTAAATAATATCGGATATCCGGTTAGCATGATAACTTTTTCAGCTTTTGCAAAGCTGCAGGATCATAAAAGTAAACTGAAAAATGCTTTTTTAAAAACTGTAAAAACAATATCATTATTAACATTTCCCTGTGCGATTGGGCAGATAATACTGGGCCCTCAGTATATTAGCACTGTTTTTGGATCAAAGTGGCAGACTTCCATTATTATTTTCCAGATGATACTTATTTATTCGATGTTGAGATCAATAAGTCAATGTGGAACTTCATTGCTAAACGGTATTGGAAGACCTGATATAACTCTTAAATGTAATCTTGCTTATGCTCCAATATTTATAGGCTCTTTGTACGCAGGTTCTCAGCTGGGAGGATTATTTGGCATTGGACTTGCAACTGCTTTGGTAGGGTCTTTATGGGCTATAATTTATGTAATAATTGTTTTAAAACAGGTAGATTGGACATTTAGTCAAATATTTTCAACTATTCAAGGTTCTTTATTTAGCTCGATAATTATGGGAAGCGTTATATTCTTATTAAAGCTGCTAATGCAGAGGCTAAATTCCTCTGATGTTTTTATTTTAGCAGCCCTCATTCCTGCAGGAATATTAATTTATGCTTTGTCCATCCGGTTGTTCTTTAATGAGACTTACAAATTTATCCTTGAGAGTTCAGCTAAATTCTTAAACAAGAAGAATGAGGTTAAGGAGGATGTTTTCCAAAATGCAGAAAAAGCCTAAAGTTGCATTTATCCATCCTGCAGTAGGCGAGTCTCTTGGAGGATCGCAGGTGTTTGTGCTTGAACTTGCCCAAAGATTAAAAGATAAATGTGATATCACCATCTTTTCTGCCAAAAGAGAAAATGATTTATGTAAACCCGTTTTTTCTCTTTCCAGAAGAAATAAAAAATATGGAAACTCATTCTTATATAATATACTCCACAAGGCTTTAAGTAAGCAGGCCGCTACTCCGGATATAGTAATAGAGCATATTACATCATTTTTTCCTCTTTTATTCAGATTGTTATTTGGTAAATATGATGTAATATTTCCTAATAATGATTGGGGAGGACTTTTAGTGGCTTCCGCAGTGAGGCAGATTAAAGGAACATCAATAATGTTTACCGAACATAACGGCTATCTGGAAAGGGGGAAAATTGCTGCAAGAAATCTAAAATTTAAGCCCAATAAGTATATTGCTTTATCTGAAGAGTTTAAATTTTGGGTCAAAAAGTACTATCCCGATATTGACGTTAAGTATATTCCTAATGGGGTTGACTTTGATAAATTTAATCCTGAAGGCACAGTTGCAAACATTGATCTTCCAGGACCTATTATTCTTACAGCTGCCAGGTATCAGCGAAATAAAAGATTAGAACTGGTTATTGATGCTGTAGCCAATCTTAATCAAGGCAGCCTCCTGGTCTTAACATCGGGAGATAATATCGAGTCTCTCAATCAATATGGTAAACACAATTTAGGAGATAGATTTAAGCTGATGAGTGTTCCGTATGATGAAATGCCATCCTATTACAGAGCCTGTGATGTATTTACGTTACCATCAATGTATGAACCTTTTGGTTTGGTATATCTGGAGGCAATGGCATGCAACAAGCCTGTAGTAGCTCCGGATGATTTGTCCAGAACGGACATAGTAGGCGATGCTGGCATTTTATGTGATGTCAGTGATATTGAAGAGTATGCAAACTCACTAAAAATAGCATTAAATGGTGATTTTGCAGATATCCCCTACAATCAGGCAAGAAAATACACATGGCAAAAGTGTTCTGAGCAATATTACAAAGTGATTAAATCCCTTATTTCTGCAAATTGATTTTGCAGTATAGATAATTCAGTTTACTTTATAAATTAGACTTATTGCTTAACAGAACATGCCTGAATGATGAATAATTTTTATCGTTTAATTGTGTAAATATACATAAATGGAAACCCGTTATTTAGATTACAGAGGCAGGATATGTTAGTAGAGCCCGAGATTACAGTTAATAAGAAAGTTAGTTCAATGAATGTAGAGAAGTTCTTCCAGCTATTAATCGGAGAAATGGAAGATAATCAGGAATTAAAAGGATATTACAAATTCTTTAAAAGTCCTTCATTATTTAACATTAGAAAAACATATTTTTGCCAGCGTCTTAGATATTTAATGAGCCATCTTGATGATTCTGTTAAAGAGGTATGTGATTGTGGATGTGGGCATGGAACAACTCCATTGTTCTTGGCCATGAATGGAATTAAGGTTCATGGAATTACTATTGGTGAGCATTATTTTAATGGAATTGAAAGACGTAGAGACTTTTGGAGTAAATTTGGGGATATAAATCTTTTTACAGTAAGCTGCGAATCATTATTTGACGCTAAAGTACCTCCAGCTTCCTATGATGCTATCATTATTCAAGATACATTACATCATTTAGAGCCTGTACAAGATGCATTAGCTATTTTGTACAGAATGCTTAAGCCTAATGGCAAGTTAATCATATTAGAAGCAAATGGTGGGAATCTTATTCATAAATTAAGATTATATATGATGCGCGGTAATAAGAAAATTATAGAAATTTATGATGAATATTTGCAGAAGAATGTTCTGTATGGTAATGAGAACTATAGAAGTATCAGGGAATGGAGGAGGATATTAGAGAACCAAAACTTTGTAATAGATTCCAGTGTGCAATATATAAAGTTCTTTTATCCTCAGATGTATAATATGTTTGATAACAGCAGTTTAATAAATATTGAGCAGGATTATCTGCAAAAAAACAGTTTTTTAAGAGAAAATTTTTTCTTTGGATTGAACTTTGTAGCAAGAAAACCTTTATATTAGGACAGCGAAATAAAAAGAAGGGTTTTTCATCAAAACCCTTCTTTTTTAGACTGCTTCTCTGTAATAAATATAAAAATTATTTTTTATTTGATACTTTCTTGCTAGAAGTATCTTTTGTTTTTTGAGTTAATACTTTAATATCATTGATATCTACCCATGGATCATTTAAAGCACTTGAGAAGACCTGCCCGGTTAGTTCTATCTCATCTCCTGTTTCAAGATCAATTAATTTTTCAGCTTTATCTCTTGGAATCATTATCTTGAGCTCAGAAAGTGGAACATTATGATCTGCTACATCAGGACGTTTAATGAGAAGCGAGATATAATCCTTGGAATTTCTAAATGCTGGGGTGTAATCAAGTCCAAGAGTGGAAAACTTATCAAACTTTGCAACTATTTTAACTTTGCTGTTTATATAAGCCTGAGGGGTTGAAATTAGTTCTAAGGGATTTACTGCTTTAATATCTACTGCCTTAACTTCTGCTACAGGCTTAACTTCAGTTTTATCAGGTATAACCTGTGCAAAGAGATTATTAGCTGCTAAATTAACTGTAATTAAAGCTGAGAGTCCAAATAATAAAAATTTCTTCTTATTTGTCATAATTTCCATAATCTCCTAACGTTTTACTTTTACCAATATATTAGCATCATATAATTTAAATAACTAATACTAGAATTGGTATAATACCACCTAGTTGTTAAAGGAGCATTATTTTAGAATTTTGGGACTATTATCCGTCCTTGAACTTCTTTAGTGACATTTAAGCTTTTACTTAACCTATCAGCTAATTCATTGGCATCATTTGCTGTATAGAATTTGCCTTTTGTGGCTAAAGCGGTGCATTTAAGCTGACTAATAGCAGCAGGCTCAGAAATGTTAAAACCAATTACATCAATTTTTAAGTCCACATTGTTTTTTACCAGATTTACCGCATAATCACAGGGACTTCCATTACAAGTTTCCATCCCGTCACTGACAAGAATTATTCTATTTTTTCCTTGTAACCCGTTAAAATCATAGGCTAAAGCCTGCTCAATTGAGTATGAAATAGGAGTCCAGCCAACAGGTTTTATTTGAACAAGTTCTTGAGCGATGGAAGATTGATTATTAGGCCCTATAGCGACTTTTAATTCGGATGCTTTACAGGCATTGAATCCTAAAAAACCGTTCTTATGGCCATAAACTCTTAATCCCACCCATACATTAGGAGGAAGTTGGTTTAATACCTGATTAATGGTTCTTTTTGCCATGTCAATTTTTCTTTCACCATTAATTTCTTCTATCATGCTGTACGAGCTATCAAGAATAATAAGCACATTTTCGTGATTAGTAGAGGGTTGAGGATATAGATTATAGTTATCTTTATAGGCCGATTGAGAATTGACATATGGTGCAGCAATAAAATAAATTAATAAAAGCAGTAGACTGGCAATAAAACCATGTTTTAACATTTTAGGTCTCCCGTTAGTATATTTATAAATCTATTATAGAATAATTTTAATGATAACATCACTAACTTGTATCAAGGAGAAGATATAAATGGACCTTTTTGAAGCGATAGAAACAAGACTTTCTGTAAGAAAATTCAAGCCTGATGTTCCACCTCTTGAGGATATTAACACAGTAATAAATGCTGCAAGATTGGCCCCTAGCGCCAGCAATGCTCAAATGTGGCATTACGTGGTAATATATGACACTGAAATAAAAAGCAGAATGAAACAGGCAATTATAGAGTCATATGATGAAATCAAAAAATGGGAAGAATCGAAGGGATTTGAGGACAGGATAGAATATTATAAGCAATATTCTTTATTTTTTACCGATGCTCCTGTAAATATTGCCGTATTAATGGAGCCTAAGAGTTCAGTTATAACGGATTTAATGAAGAAAAAAGGTTTTTCTGAAAAAGAGATAGAAAGAAGAAGACCACATCCTGACCTATTAAGCATAGGCGCTTCTATAGAAAATTTATCACTTGCAGCCCATGCAATAGGTTATGGAACCTGCTGGCTGACAGCACCAATATATGCGTATGAAAAACTGGAAGAAATCCTGAATATAAAGCCGCCTTATCAGTTGGTTTCTTTGCTTTGCATGGGAAGACCCGATATTCAAAACATCCCTGTAAGGCATAAAAAAGAGATTTCAGAAATTTTAACGGTTATCAAATAATGGAAAAATGTAATTCTAAGGAATATTTTGCATATGAGATATTGTCATTCTAAACAGCAAGGCATTATTTAGTGAATTGTTTCGTTACTAGGCTCTAGTACTGTTATTTA
>DNSU01000100.1:16018-19359 GCA_003499585.1 Cyanobacteria bacterium UBA9579
TTATTTAAATGATAGATTTGTGTTTCAGAAAGCTTAAATATAAAAAAGAGCGAGATTTTTGTCTCGCTCTTTTTTTATATATTGTATATGTTTGTTTAGCTTTTAATACCTAAGGTCTTTTTATACCAAGAGAATTCAGCCACCTCAATACCATTAAACGTGGTTTTCACACATTGTTCTGTTAAGTAGTTCTCAAATTCATCTTTGACTCTTGCCAATACTTGTTTTTTGGCACTTTTCTCTACCATTGTGACCATAAGTAAACTCTCCTTTTTTTGTTTTTAGTTGAGTATATATAATTTGTATAATTGGCTATATACTACCAGTTGCCATGATACTATCATAAATACATTTTAATTAGAAGTGTAAAAAATACGCTAAAAATGAGATAAGTAGAATTTGTTAGCCCTGTAGTAGGTTTTTTGTAAATTTTTGTAAATTTTTTACATTAGTTAAGATTTAGTTTTTCCGAGATCTTTGCTGAAAGAGGGATATTATGATTAGGGCTTTCCATTGGCAAATTGCCATATTTCTCGATAATTCTGTTTACAAGTGCCTCCTTTTTTGGATTTGGGTCAAAGAATAGTCTGGTATATAGAGATACTCCATTATCCAGTATTTCAGCATTACCGGGGGAGTTGAATACCTGTGGATAAATTTGTTGATGGTATCTGTTAGCTAGGGTATTTAGCGCCAGACAATTGATTTCTTCTTGAATAGAA
This sequence comes from Cyanobacteria bacterium UBA9579, assembly GCA_003499585.1. Lineage (GTDB taxonomy): Bacteria > Cyanobacteriota > Vampirovibrionia > Gastranaerophilales > UBA9579 > UBA9579. The sequence continues at coordinate 16,741 of DNSU01000100.1, forward strand.
GATATTCCGTCATTATCTTTGGCATGCCCCAGTTCATGGAAAATAGCTTCTGATATTGCCAAAGTTACAGCAGGATTTGTATTTCCTCTGTATTTTTCATTAATTATAACTAGATTATTATCATTGTCTAATTGGGCATGAACTTTAGGATTGCTAACGGGGCCAAACTCTACTCTTAATCCTCTGTTTAAAATAGTTTGTATTGCTTCTTCTCCATTATTATAGAGGATGTTGACTCCAAGATTTTTCATATACTCTGTATCACCGGGTAAATATCTGACTTCTCTGAGTGCATTTATTGCTGTTTGAATTATCGGGTCAGTGATCCACGGAATTATATTCGAATTTTGTACTGCCTGTTGAGTATAAATTCCTTGAGGAGGATAAACAGTTTGAGGATTAGAATAATTATTCCGGGTTGTTTGTTTGATTTGAGGATAAGCGTAGCTCCTCATGTATTGAGAGCCTACATACCCTGTATTTTGATAATCCGTAGTCGGAGGTGTATAGCTATTGTTGATTGTTGGGAGATAAGATGGAGATATATATCCCATATTATATCGATTATGAGAGCTATTTACCTGATTTAGCATTTATTATCTCCGATTATCCAACCAAAACGTATTTGATATCTTTTTAAATAAAACAAAAAGCAGCAACTTATTGCTTGTTTTACTAAATACAAAGTTATGGTTTGTTACAAATTTTTTCCAAAATATCAAATTTACTGAGAAAAAATTTTTTATATATTTAATAGACCAAATAAATCTATGTAAGTGAGGTCACATGATCAGTCCAATTACGTTACCTATTCAAGCTCCACAAAAAAGCCCGACAGGAGAGCAGGCTTTTATAAATCCTCAAACAAATGCTGTTGCCAATAGAGAGCAAGCATTTCAAGGGTTTGAAGCAATAAAGCAGGAAAGATACAATAGTATTTTTGCTCATGAGATGCTGCATAAATCAGCAGGCGGCTCACAAGTAGGAGGTATCGTAATTGAAACAGATACTAATGGCGTAGCTGTCGGAGGTCATGTTCCAATTCGCATGCCGGGAGGCGTTGATAAAGCTAATCCTGAAAAAACATATAAAGAAGCAGAAGTAGCCTATAGAGCAGCTTCAGCACCGGGAGGCGATATGTCCTCTGCAGATAAGTCAATCGCGGCAAGGGCTCATTCTTTAATGAGTATGTCCCAGTCTCAGACAGGTAATTGCTGTGGACAAGGAAATGGATCTCTACAAAAAGGCAAAAAATTAAATATCATGGCATAGAATATAAATTTAAATAAAAATAAACTACCATATAATTGGTAGTTTATTTTGTTGTAAGCAAATCTTTATTGTGAATATAAATCATAATAAACAATTTTATAGACTATAATTTTGTTATTTTAGTTATATAATTTGTAACATATGTATTTTTAAGAGTGGAAATCAATGAATAAAGATAAGCCAATAGTACTGGCTATAACAGCGGCAAGTGGTATTATATATGGAATTAAAATTTTAGAGTTTTTGCTGGAAAATGAGTATAGAGTTGATTTGATTATTTCCCAGAATGCTTATTATGTAGCAAAACAGGAGCTGGATCTTGATTTATCTCATAATTCAGAAACTATTAAACAAAATATCCTAAGTTTTATTAAACTTTCAAGTAAAGATAATTTCCTTAAAGTATGGCTTAATGATGAGCTATGGGCAGGACCAGCAAGCGGATCATATGATATTTCGGGGATGATAATTGCTCCTGCGAGCATGGCTACGGTTGCTGCTATTTCTACAGGATTAGCAGAGAACTTAATAACCAGAGCCGCTGATGTTATAATAAAGGAGTTTAAAAAATTAATCATAGTACCCAGAGAAACCCCTTTTAGCAGTATACATCTTGAAAATATGCTTAAATTATCAAATATAGGAGTGAAAATTGTTCCTCCTATAGTAGGTTTTTATGCTGACATTCAGACTTTAGAAGACAGTATAAATTTTGTAGTTGGAAAAATATTAGATGCAAGTAACGTACCTAATAGTTTATATAGGAGGTGGAATCAATGACGAAAAAAAAGATTATAGCTATCTCCGGTAAGCAATATTCCGGTAAAGATACTGTAGCAAATTTATTGCAGGAACACTTAGCAGATTTTAAGAAAACGCCTTTAGCTGATTCTATAAAAAAAGAATTTGCCAAAAAGAAAAAACTTTCTTTCAATCAGGTTGATAGAAACAAACCTCTTTACAGAGCAGAGTTAATTCAATTAGGCAATAAAGGTAGAGCAGAAGATCCTGATTACTGGATTAAAAAAGTATTGGAAGAAGAAGGAAATATAATAGTTTCTGATGTTCGATTCAAGTATGAGCTAAATACGTTCAAAAAACTTGGAGCAATAACTATAAGAATCACTTCATTGCGTGAGGAAAGGTTAAAAAGAGGGCAGTTGGTAAGTGAAGCTGATCCAACGGAAACAGATCTTGATAAGATAAAAGATTGGGATTATGTTATAGAAAATAATGGCGATATTGAATCTTTGAAGAAACAAGCCTCTGAGGTAGCAAAATCTATAGAAAAAACCTTATATTCAAGCGCTAATTAAATTTATAAAATCACAGAAAAAGCAGGGTATA
>DNSU01000009.1:0-2699 GCA_003499585.1 Cyanobacteria bacterium UBA9579
AATCCCGCTACTTTTTTATGATTAAATCCATATAAAGGGTTTATTTTTCAGCAATTATTGCAACCCAATTATCTTCTTCTAAAGCTTCTATGACATTAAATTCAGAAGGTATAGACTGTTTAACAAATTGGGCTTTCTCACTTATTATTCCACTTAAAATTAATTTTCCATCTTTTCTAACTAAAGAAACTAGATCATCCATAATTGAAACTATAACTTCAGCCAGAATATTAGCTATAACTACGTCAAATTCACCTTTTATATCTTTTGCTGAGCCTTCGTAGAATATACATTTATCATTTACTGTATTTTTTTCAGCATTTTCACGAGCTACTTTAATAACAGAAGGATCATTATCAACACCAACTACATTTATTGCACCAAGCTTAGCACCAACTATAGACAAAATACCTGATCCCATGCCGATATCAGCTAACTTATCGTCATTTTTTACATGTTTTTCAAGTGCAACAATACAAAGCCTTGTAGTGGGGTGCGTTCCTGTCCCAAATGCAGTCCCCGGATCCAATTCAATCATAATCTCATCTTCAGTATTATCATAATCTTCCCAGCTCGGGCAAATAACGATTTTTGAACCTATTTTTTGAGGATGCCAGAATCTTTTCCAACTATGAGCCCATTCTTCATCTTCAACTTCTTTTATACTAACTTTCCAACTGCCAGTTTCTTGGTCATTTATCCCAGAATTAATCAACTGCTCTTTATGTTGATATAAGATCTCCTGTATTTTACTAATATCAGGATATTGACTTACATCTATCCATAAATACCCTTTAATAACATCAATTTTAGCATTTATTACTTTTTCATCCTGATATTCTAATTCTTCGGTCACTACCCCGGAACAACCCACCTGCTTAATCAAAATATCAGAAACATATTCTGACCATAAAGGATTTATTTCAACACTCAATTCAACGTATTTAGCCATGAAATCACACCAATCCATATCCATATAAAATGGACTTTATCTCAATACCTATAAACCAATAAATTCAATTATTGCTCAAGAAAGACTCCGAGTTTGCGGAATTTTCCGTGTCTTTCTTTTTTCAAAACACTTGCCGATTTTTTACCAAGTTCATCAATACTCTTAATTACTGTATCAGCAAGAGATTTAGCTGTAAATTCAGGATCATAATGTGCACCACCAAGGGGTTCCTTAACAATTCCATCTATTATATCTAACTGCATTAAATCACTAGCTGTTATTCTCAATGCTTCTGCGGCAGTATTAGCATGCTCAGCACTTCTCCAAAGAATTGAGGCGCATCCCTCAGGAGAAATAACAGTATAATATGCATGCTCAAGCATATATACTTTATTAGCAACCGCTAATCCCAATGCTCCGCCTGAACATCCCTCACCTGTAACTACAGCAATAATAGGGACATTGATCTTAGCCATTTCTCTAAGATTAACTGCAATTGCAATACCCTGTCCTGTTTGCTCTGCTTTGATGCCAGGATATGCTCCTGGGGTATCTATAATAGTTACTATCGGCAAATTAAACCTATCAGCATGATAGAAAAGTCTTAAAGCCTTTCTATATCCTTCAGGATGAGGCATGCCGAAATTATACTCGATATTTTCTTTTGTAGTTTTACCCTTTTGAGTTCCAATCAGCATTACAGGCCTATCCTGAATTTGAGCAACACCACCGATAATTGCTTTATCATCGGTACCGGCTCTGTCACCGTGCATCTCAATCCAATCAGTTGTCATCATTGAAACATAATCCAGAAAAGTTGGACGCTTTGAATGTCTGGCAATCTGTACTTTTTGAGATGGGGAAAGATTAGAATATAATTGGTGCTTATACTCTTCTGCCTGCTTGGTCAGGGTATTTATCTGATCTTGAAGATCTATACCTGTTTCTGAACTAAGAGTTTTTAACTCATTTATTTTATCTTCTATCTGATATATTGATTTTTCAAAATCTAAAGGTGCAAATTTTGTGCTCATAACTCGCTTACCCTACACTTTCTTTCACTTTAGCTTTTTTCATAGTGGAAGTATTCTTGGTATGAATTCTAATAAGTTTCTCCAATGTACTTTTTAAGTCTTTTCTGTGACTGACAAGATCAACCTGCCCATATTTTAATAAATATTCAGCTGTCTGAAAGTCAGCAGGTAATTTTTGCCTGATAGTCTGCTCAATAACCCTTCTGCCTGCAAAGCCTATTCTGGCACCCTGCTCTGCAATTATAATATCACCTAATGTACCAAAGCTAGCTGTAACACCGCCAAATGTTGGCTCAGTAAGAACAGTTAGATATAAAATACCTTCTTCATTAGCACGAGCAACTGCACAACTTGTTTTAGCCATCTGCATTAAGCTTAGAGAGCTCTCCTGCATTCTGGCTCCACCAGATGAAGTTATTGCAATAATAGGAACTTTTCTTTCAATTCCTGCTTCAATAAGGCGGGTCACTTTTTCTCCAACTACGCTGCCCATACTTCCACCCATATAAGCAAAATCCATAATTGCAATAGCTACTTCCCAGCCGCCAATCGCGCCTATCCCTGTAATAACTGCCTCATTCAAGCCGGTTTTAGCTCTGGATCCCTTTTGTCTCTCTTTATATGGCGCTGTATCAATAAATTCTAAGGGATCAGAAGGAAGCATTCCATCATTTATTTCCTGAAATGAACCTTCATCAAGCAACTGTTCTATA
>DNSU01000009.1:2765-5224 GCA_003499585.1 Cyanobacteria bacterium UBA9579
ACTGTTCTATACGCTCATATGCACCTATTCTAAAGTGATAATCACATTTTGGACAAACTGCCAGGGTCTTTTCCATATCTTTTCTTGGGAAATTAGCATTACAGTTAAAACACTTTACCCAGAGTTTACTTAAATCATCACCAGAAATTTTTGACTCGACCAATGCCGCATTAAGTTGCTTACTCTTTCTATTTGCAAACCAATCTCTCAAGCTCATATATATATTTCCTCGTAATCTGTTTTCTCTGCCTTAATTTTTACACTTTATTTTATTAATATTACTTATTCTAAATCATTAGCTCTTAATTTATCAAATTCTATAGCAGATCTTCCTGATCCTAATAATAAGTCTATACCAAAAGTAGAACGACGTCTCACAAAATCATAGCCAAGCCTAAATTTCACATCATCAGGACCTACTCTGGCATAAAGAAGATTCTCTGTTGACAAACGTTTTTCCCAATTATCTTTAGTAAGGTTTAAACTTCTAATATGTCCAACATTTACATGTTTATTTACTTTTACATCTCCTGATATTACCCAGTTACTTTTACCATGCATATACCTGTCAAAAATAAGCGGGCTATCACCATGAACTCCTGCCTGATAATAAGCAGATGATAATGATAATCGTCCTATCCTGCTATCAAGCCTAGGGCCAGCTCGCACAATAGCAAACGTATCACCAGTTCCATAAGCAGTTGCTCCAAATTGAGATTGTAATCTCATCTGAAGCAAATCCTCACGCACCTGAAATATTGGTTTATTATTAATTAAATTTCCCTGAACTCTAAATCTTGTTGTACCAAAAGAATTTTTTGCATCCCAATAATCAACTGTCGGATTATCATTAAAATAATTAGTACTCATATAATCTGCTGCATAACCTGCACTAAGCCTGGAATACAAATCGAAATTAAGTGCAGATCCCAACTTTCTCTCATCAGCTAATTCTAATAAATATTTTGCTTTACCATAATTAAAATATCCATCAGGCATATATGAATTAGTGCCATAAAATAACTGAGTATTTGGACTTAAAAGAGTTTGCTCTCCACTTATAACAAGTTTGTTTTTGTTTGTAGTATATCCAATTTCTGTTTCATTGGTGTCTGATTTATACCTTGTCATAAAGCCGCCACCAATGCCATCTCCGAATGCTAATAAAGGAGATGCTTTTAAAGTTGCGCCACTTGGCATATAAAATACGTGACTAGGTCCAAAATATGTTCCTAATTCCTGAGTATGGCCCATTTCAGGAAGCATAGTTTCAATTCTTTCCAGATCCTTATCTGTACTTAATTTTAAATATGGAATGCTTGCTATTTTTACCTTACCTATAAATACAGTAGAATTTTTAAGTGTAATTACATTTAAATTCTGCTTACTGTCTACTATTATTTCTTTGGATACAATTTTGTATGAAGGCTTAGCATCTGGGTCAAGCTCTTCATTTTGCATAGCGAGATTTCCTGCTTCCTGTGGAAATGCACCACCTGATGTCAACATCAGGTTTAAATCCTTATTATCCACGCTAATTTTACCCTTTAGAGCTTCCAAGCTCTTAGGATAAACATTTGCTGTATTTGCAGTCATTTTAATCTGATTTATTGTAGTATAAGGGTTACTAATCAAAGCTGATTCTTTGTCCAGATCGATTTTGGCATATTCTCCGTGAATTACCTTACCATTTTTAGTAATTGTAATATCCCCTTCGGCAATTACTTGTTGCAAAATCTGATCATAAGTTATTTTTTTAGCTTGCAACTTGGAGCCCTGTTCAGGAATTACGATCTCTGCAGAACCTGTGGCAACAAACTGATTTTTCTCCTCAAAATACTCCAGCTTATCACTGTTAAGATCAATCATAACTGCACTTCCATGCAGCTTAGGGACTAAATTCTTATCGGATTTCTGTTCTTTTTGATTTTCATTATTAACTGGCGGAGTATTTATAAAAACAGGATCAGTCGCAAATGCCATTGAATTGTGACCAAAACTGATAAGACACAATAGAAAAACTAATATTTTTTTACTGAAGTTAAATTTAACCAAACGCAATTATTAACCCTCGTTGTTTCTCTCTTATTAAATAACGCTTAGTGTTAAATTGCCAGTTGATATTAACTAAGGTTAATCATTTTTTACTTTTCTACATTATTACTGTTAAAATTTCAAAATCGGTTTAAGGCATGTAATTCATTGGATTAGATGGCTTACCATCAAGACGAACTTCAAAATGCAAATGTGGTCCGGTGCTATACCCTGTACTTCCTTCATATCCAACTACAGTACCTTGACTAATCTGCTGACCAACCTTAACATTTGTACTGGACATATGGGCATATAAAGTAGAAGTCTCCCTTCCTTTATATTTTCCATGGTTAACAATTACTACTTTTCCATATCCACCATACCAACCGGTAAAGACAACTTCTCCTGAGTTAGAAGCACGAATA
>DNSU01000009.1:5305-7124 GCA_003499585.1 Cyanobacteria bacterium UBA9579
AATAGGAGACCTGTTCCTACCCGCTATATCAACACCAGTATGAAAACTTTTACTGCCAAATATAGGATGCCTTCTCCAGCCAAATGGTGATGATATTATTCCGGAAACAGGCCTTATAAAACCTCCTGTAGTTTCAACTGAAGGCTTTTTATGCTTTTTTCCAAGCATATTGGTAATTGAATCAGACTGTCTTGCTAATTCCCTTTCAGCTGACTCATATGTTGCTCTATCTGTTCTTAGTTTATTGATTAAATATTGACTTACATTTATTGAACTTGATATCTGACTTTTTTTCTGGTTCATTACCCCTATTGTATTTACAATGGTGTTTTTCTGATATTCAATCTCCCTCTTAGCGCTTGCAAGCTTTCTTGTTTTAACTCGTAAATCCTGCAATAATTCTTTATCATGCGCTGCCAATTTTTGCTGATAGTAAACTCTGTCTAAAAAAGTATTTATATCCTGAGCCGCAAATATCAAGTGGAGAATACTAATTCTTTCACCCTTATAGATCTGTTTAATTCTTTCACCCGCACGTCTTGCACTTATACTCTGCTCATAAGAGAGTGAATTTAATTGTGATTCGAAGACAGAAAGTTTACCTTTTGCAGATTTAAGCTTAACACTGCAATACTCAATATCATCTTTGGTAGCTTCAAGCTTCTTCTGACTTTGGTGCAACCTTTTTATTTCAATCTTTTCTTTTCTTTTTAATTCCTCAATCTTCGCCCTGGTTGCCTGTCGTTTATCTTCAATAGAACTTTTTGCAGCGGCAATTTTTACCCCCTGCAATTCATTATTATCAGCTGACCATCCATAAGACAAATCAGGCCAAATGATTGAACTAACTGTGAATATACTTATTAAAAATATTGCTGCAACACGCTTATATAATAAATTAAGATGCATATATTCCTCTTAATTAGGATTTTTTCATTTAATCTTACGCGAACTTTTTCTATCTAGAGAATATTGGCAATAGCATAGCACCTATTGTCCAAAAAATGAAGGCTGTAGCTATTATAATTATGATAATTTTACTATTCTTACGAAAAAATTCCATTTTCTCAACCTCTTTATCTAATATAATACGAATACTGCTGTAAATTAAATTATAAATTTCAATTGATAAAAATTTTTATTTATATTTATTTTCTAAAAAAATAATATAAACTTCAATATTAGGTAAACTTGATAAATTATAACTTATCTCAAAAGCTTTGTCTAAAAACGAACAAACTCATTACATTTTCATTAAACCACTTATTTGCTAAAATAAATAAAAAGCAAACTAAATTATAGATTGGATAGCAATATGTCACATCGCATTTTAATTATTGATGATGATCCAGAAATAATGGACTGGTTATCTTTTGACTTGAGATTAAGCGGATTTTATATTGATAGTGCGAATGATGGACTAAATGGACTTCAAAAAGCCCAGCAAAATAATTATGATCTAATAATACTGGACGTCATGATGCCTAAAATGAATGGCTTTGAAGTTTGTAAAAACTTAAGAACATCAGCCAGAACCAAAGATATTCCTATAATTCTATTAACAGCAAAAGGCACTATAGAAGATAAAGCAATAGGTTTCAGCTCAGGCGCTGATGATTATTTGGTAAAGCCATTTGATATTCAAGAACTCCTGATGAGAATGCGAGCCTTGTTAAGACGTATCAATGTTCCTGAACATCAAATACAATCTCCTGAAATATTGGAAGCTGGAGACATCAAGCTGTTTCCTGACTCTCTTGAAGCAGGGATAAAAGAAAAAATCATAAAACTTACGCCGACTGAATTTGAAATACTATAC
>DNSU01000009.1:7193-18035 GCA_003499585.1 Cyanobacteria bacterium UBA9579
GAAATACTATACTGCTTGATGCAGCATATCAACCAGGCTGTCAGCTTAACAAATCTATTAAAAGAAGTCTGGGGCTATGATGCTGAAGATGATGTTAGAATGGTTAGAGTTCACATGGGAGGACTCAGACATAAAATCGAACCAGAGGTTAAATCTCCTAAATACATACAAACAGTCACCAGTGTTGGTTATAAACTTGTCCCATGGCTGGAACAGTAAATGTAAAATACCTATATATGAATCTGGAATAAAATGCGAAAACTTAGAATATACGAACAATTGTTAATAGTCTTTCTGACTGCTGTGCTCCTGCCATTATGCATTGCAGCGCTTATTGTAATTAATGTAAACCAGCATGCCGTAAGAGAAGAAATAAAATACTCCGCTAATCTAACTGCTGATAGTGTCTATCATCGTTTACTAAGCAGCATAGAAGCAAGAAAATTAGCTATTTCTCATATTGCGGAAAGTTTAAATTACATAAAATCACCTCATCAAATAAATGATTTATTAAAAAAAATATCAAATTCTTCAAATGAAATTCCCAATATTGACATAATTAATCAAAATAAAAATAATGAAGCAACAGCTCCTGTTCCTAATTTTACCAGTTCAAATACGGACATTATTCCTGATTATAAAAATAATGCATTAACAGTATACGCTAAATTACCAAACAACAGCTATATTAGGGAATTTATAGACCTAAAGAGACTTGAAAGTGAGATCTTTAAATATATTGTTAATGATAAAAGACAGGTATACATAATTGATTCAAATAAAGATATTGTTATGTCGTATAACAGGGATGATTCTACCTTCGAAAAAATCCTACCAGACCTTCCACAAGATTACAAAATTGGTGAACCTATCATATTTGGCCAATATAAAAACCAGCCGCATATATTCCTGAAGTTAACAGATCCTGACTGGGCAATAGTAGTAATTACTCCAAAAAATCTGACCAACTATGGTATCGCTAAAGCCAGATTTAAAATTATCCATGCTCTGATAATAGCTGCACTTTCAATCATTGTCATTGGAATATGGTATTCTCTTTCGTTAAATACAAGCATTAAACAGCTACTTAAGGCAATCTATGCAATGGAAAAAGGAAACTACAGAAAGAGAGTTCGTCTCATTAAAGATTTCTTTGCACCTTATGAATTTGTGCTACTGATAAACGAATTTAATAATATGGTAAGAAAAGTTGATGAATCCCACCAAAAGCTCCAACAAGCCAATGAACAACTTTCCAAGCTGGATGAAATGAAATCTAATCTGATTGATACCGTAAGCCATGAGTTTAGAACACCACTTACCTGCATTAAAGGGTACACTTCAAGGCTTTTAAGAAATGATATACAGATAGATGAAGATACAAGAATTAAATCTCTCAAAGTAATTAAACAACAAACTGAAAGATTAAGCAGGCTAGTAGAAGACCTGCTAGTAATTCCGGATATAGAATCCTCATTAATAAGATTATTTCCTACCGATATTGATTTAAGAGAAACTTTTGAATCCTGCATATTATCTATTCAGCAAAAACAAGCAAGAATAATAAATCTATCTATCGATGAAAATGCCCACACTGCCTATGCAGATCAGGACAGAGTAGAACAGGTAATTATAAATTTACTTGATAATGCTATAAAATATTCTCCTGAAAACTCTGAAATAAATATTAATGTTAGTCAGGAAAATGATAAAGTGCTAATAAAGATTCAAAACGAATATGAACCTATTCCAGAGACCATCTTAAATACCCTATTCGATAAGTTCACTCGAATTGACGATAATCTTACAAGAACTACACGAGGAACCGGACTAGGCTTGTTTATTGCAAAAGGTTTAATTGAAAATATGGGGGGAACCATAACTCTCTGTTCCCAAAATGAATTTGAGGTCAGCATCACTTTACCCATAAATTCATTACTTATTGATAATTAATTTAGACTAAATTAATTATTTTATGCCCGTAAATCCTGGGCTAATAACTGAATAGCCAGGATTACTAGTTGTAAATGAATCTATTTTTTCAGTGTAACCTCCAGCATCAGAAAATGCCGGCACTGTATCAGTAAAAGTTACATCACTGGCTGTAAAAATATTATCACTCTCCTGATTAATTTTCATTTTGACTAAAAAGATATCGTCATTGCTGCCGTTATTTACATAACCGGTTACGTAAATATTTTCCTGATTATCTGATACTACAGCTTTAGCTTCATCATTACTATTATAACTAGAATCAAGCATTTTATCCCAAAGTATATTTCCATCAGAATTAAGCTTTATAACTGTCATATCATTATTTGAGCCATTATAGGTGTAACCTGCAAGATAAAGATTTCCTCCAGTTTCCAGTTCTAAATTCCAAGACCAGCTATTTCTTGCACTATGAACATATCGTTTAGCCCAAACTACACTGCCGCTAGAATTAAGCTTCAACAATAAATGAGCATCCCTCGTTCCATTATATGACTTTCCTGCTATATAGACATTTTCACTGCTATCTATTCTAAGATCAAAAGCATAATCACCACTATTATTACTCGAATTAAATCTTCTTTGCCATATTATATTTCCATCAGGGCTTAATTTAACTACCGGAATATCAGAATTAGAAGCTGTAGAGTAGCCTGTAATATAAATATTGCCTGAATCAGCTATCATTACACCACAAGAAGTATCACTAATATTGTTAGTGGAACTTAACCTTTTCCCCCAGGTTATATTTCCATCAGAATTTGTTTTTACTATTGCAATATCATTATTTCCATTATCTGAACTACCTGTAATATAAACATTTTCATTGCTATCTATATTTATATTAAAACCTGTATCTGCTCCACCGTCATAATTTTTCTGCCATATTATACTTCCACCGGGAGATAACTTTATTACTGTTAAATCATAATTGGAATCAGTAAATACATAACCGCCAAGAAAAATATTACCGCTATCAGCTATCATCACGTCATAGCCATTATCAGTACTACCGCCATGATATCTTTGCTGCCATAGTAAATTTCCTTCAGGATGCATTTTTATCACTACAAAGTCACCAGAAGCAGTACCACCAACGAAAATATTTCCAGTACTATCTATTCTTACAGCCCAAGCATCATCACTTCCTGCACGGTTAAATAACTTTTGCCAGGAACAGCTAAGAGTACTCTTAACTTTGCATGCAGTATTAAAAACAGGATTACAGCAGGTATTATCAACTTCAGATACTATATTAGGATAACCGATGTTGTAAAAAGACTTACCCAGCTCTTCTATTCTGATTCTTCCAGTTGTGGAATTAGTAGCTGGAAGGTTTAAGTAATAATTGAGATCATAATCTGAAGCAGCAATATTACAATTATCACTATTCTTTTGGCAGTCTTCTAAAAAGTATTTACAGGCATCTTGTCCATCCTGATTGCATATTTCTTGTAGAACTTTTCTAGCAGCAGTTTGCTCTTCTGATTTGCCGTGATTTGCAAGAAAACTAATTGTTTTACAGGCATTATTACGTTTATATTTACAGTTAGTTATGGCTTGAGAGCAGTAGCTTGAAGAAAGGTTTGCAGCCAGTTCTGCTTTTATGCAAGCTATAGAATTGGAGTCATCTGCTTTAGGCAGCTTTATTAATAAAGGAAATGCAGCAATAAGCAATATGCTGCTTATTGTTAATGTTAATATCAACTCTGCCAGAGATAATCCTTTACTTTTAGAAAGTGACATATCTTCACTCCGTAGTTGATCCAAACTGCTTTAAATTCTTATTAAAAAATCCTTACATCTCTTAACAGAAATTGGCAAATATTTTACTCTAATTATTATGCATGAACTATATTCTGTCAATCTATGAACTTCAATGCATTATAATATAATTGAAGTTTATACTTTCTGTAGTTGTTGAATCATAAGCATATAAATATACTGAATTTTAAAATATAAGGAGTAAATGTACCTTTTTAAAATTATCTACACAGATACATAGTGAATTTCCAAATGGCAAATATCATTTTAAATACTTTAATTATTAAAGTATTTATAGTAAATATCAAAATAAGTAAAATTGGGTATGTGAGATATTTGAGAAAGATCTATAATTCTTTTATGAATGAAATATGTAATAAACATGATAAATATATGCAAATTGCTCTTGAAGAGGCTATTAAATCCTCAAAAGATGTACCTGTTGGAGCAATAATAGTTAAAGACGATAAAGTTATAACAAGAGCCTGTAATCGCAAGGAACTGGAAAATGATCCGACTTCCCATGCCGAAATACTGGCAATTAGAGAAGCAGCTAATATAATAGGAAACTGGAGACTGGATAATACTTCAATATATGTAACACTAGAACCCTGTCCTATGTGTGCAGCCGCAATATTATACAGTCGGATACCTAATGTATATTTTGGTGCTTATGATCCTCTATATGGAGCTTTAGGCTCTGCAATAAATATGACAGAACTGATAAAATTCAAACCCCAAATAATAGGCGGTATTCAGGAAAAAAGCTGTCGCAATTTGCTAAAAGATTTCTTTATTCAACAGCGTGAAAATCATGAATAATAAAGAAAAAAAAGAATTTCTTGATAATCTGGTTAAAAAGTATGAAACCCCTGAATTCATACCAGATGATCCTGTAAAATTTCCTCGTATGTTTGATAATTACCAGGATCAGGAAATTGCAGGAATAATTGCATCAGCCCTAGCTTATGGAAAAAGAGAAAAAATCCTTGAGGATGTAGAAAAAATCATAAAATTAATGGAATTTGACCCCTATAATTTTGTATTAAACTTTGACTGCGAAAAGGATAGTAAGCTTTTTAACGGTTTTATTCACAGATATACTACGGGACTGGATGTAGCCTTATTGATAACTACTCTAAATGGCATTTTAAAAGAATATACCAGCTTGAAAAGCTGCTTTTTAGAAGACTTTTCCAAAAATGACAAAAACATAAGACCTGCACTGACAGGATTTGTAAATAAAATAAGAGACCAATTACCTGCTCATGAAAACGTAAAAGGATTTTATTTTCTTCTCCCAAGCCCGGAAAAAGGCAGTGCCTGTAAACGTTTAAATATGTTTTTAAGATGGATGGTCAGACCCGGCCCTGTTGATTTACACCTATGGTCTGAGATTCCAACGTCCAAATTAATAATTCCCCTTGATGTACACGTTGCAAGATTATCAAGAAAGCTGGATTTAACTGCCAGAAAAGTTGATGACTGGAAAACAGCTGAGGAAATAACTGAAAATCTCAAACAATTTGACTGCAAAGATCCTGCCAAATATGATTTCGCAATATTTGGCATGGGAGTTTCAGGTCATAGTACTAAATATCTAACAAATAATTAGTTTAAATTTTAGATTTTACTGAAGCTACTTTTTCTGACATAGAGCATTCTTTATCACGCCTGTCATCAATACGAATAGTAGTTTGAACTCTTGCAGCACCATTAGTAATTTGCGCTTCATGCATTTCTTTTAGTGCTTCAAAAATTTCATTCAGGTTTTTACCTTCTATCTCAGTCGACATGGCAGTAATTTTATGGCTTAAATCAGGATATTTGTCTAAAACTTTTTCAGACTTAGCAATATAATCGCTATAACTTGTTGATCCTGTACCAACAGGCACAACAGCAATCTCTGCAGTAATCATACCCCTCTCCTTATTTATAGCTAACTTTTTATAATAAACTCTTAATTAGCTCTCTACATTACACAAATAGACAATAAATCTTTTAGCTAATTTTTTAATTTTTTAATAATTACTCCAATGTAAAAAATCAAAATTACTATTATATTAGTATGTAATTAATAAAACAGCGGGGGAAATGAATATGCTAAACGCAATTATTAGATGGGTACTTCTCGCTTTAGCAGTTATGTTAGTTGCTTTCATTGTGCCAGGTATTCAAGTAGCAGGCTTCTTAGCAGCCTTAATTGCCGCTTTAATTATAGGTATTGTTAACCTGTTTATCAGACCTATTGTTATGGCCTTAACACTTCCAATTAACCTGTTAACACTCGGGTTATTTACCTTTATCATTAACGCATTATTGTTATGGTTAGTTGGAATTATAACACCTGGCTTTACAGTTGCCGGCTTCATACCTGCATTACTAGGCTCATTACTATTATCAATCTTAAGTGTACTTATTAACTGGACATCCGGTAGAGTTGCACATGCCACATAACCAAACTAGCACATCCTATCATACTTAGCTAATTTATCAAGCAAACTATCAAGAATATTTACTAATTTATCTATCTCCTCCTTGCCTACAATGTAAGGGGGAGATATCTTTATTGTTTTTGGATTAATTGCTTCTACAATGATTCCTTTTTCAAAACACTGCTTAGCTAGCTCATAGGCTGAAACATCCAGAATAATAGTAAATATCATGCCATAAGGATGGATGTCTACCACACTAATATGAGTCTGCGCAAGCTCATTTAAACGCTTTTCAATATATTTAGCGCTGGATTTCACTATATTTTCAAGATCATGTTTATTATAATCATCAATAAGTTTTAAAGCCTGCTCATAAGCTAGGGTTGATGAGCCTGTTTTAGGATAATTATGTGTATAATCGTTTAACTTCTCTGAAGTTATAACCGCACCAAATGGAATACCTCTGCTTAATCCTTTTGAAACAAACAAAATATCAGGTTTTATAGAAATATCATAATTTAAAAAGTAATTTCCTAGCCTCAATGGAGATATTGAACTCACGTCAAGAACAAGCAGAGCATTATTCTGATCACACAAATCACGTAAATATTTTAAATATTCATTTGAAGCAATTGTTATATCAGATGAAATCTGAACCAGTTCAACCACAACAGCGCCAACCTCTTTTGTAAAGACACTTCTGGCAACTGTATCAAAATTTACCGGGATAAAATTAACCCCAATATCACTGATTACATAATTGTCCTGATTAGAAGAAGTAGATGATATTAATATTTTACTTTTCTGGTTATCCTCAATATATTTTTTTATCAAAGACTTAGCAATTTTATAATTTTCCAGACATGAAGAAGTAAAATAAGTTTTTTGTAACCCTGTAAAATTCTGAAACTGTTTTTCAAGAGCTTGAGCCTTAGCAGAAACAAATAATTCCGAATCGAAAAAACTGCTTAATTGTCCAATATTCCCCCCGGAATAACCAAGAGGATGGTCTTCCATACAGGAAGTAAAATCCAAAAACCTGTTATTATTTTGATCTATCAAATAACAGCCATTGGCTTCTTTTATTATAAGTGGCAATGGGTATTTCTGAGGCTGCTCCAGCTCCTCTTCATCCACTAAATCAATATAATTATAAATCAATTCATCCTCAAACATAGTTATATTATACCTGATAAATTAACATAGACCAGTTTAAATATTACACTAATTACATGTTTATATACATATATATAATGATAAAATCATTAAAGATTAATAAATTTTGCTAGAAGCTGTCTTGTTAAAGCTGAATCACCTTGCCAAGCAAGCTGCCTGCAACTTTAACCGCAGTCCATATATAAAGGAGAAAATATGCAAAATATCTGGGAAAAATATGCCAAAGTAATCGTTGAATACTCGGTTAACGTACAAAAAAATGATCTGGTAATAATACGTGGAGAAGCACAGGCACAACCTTTAATTCTGGCCATATACGAAGAAGTTATTAAAAAAGGAGCCCATCCGATAGCAAAAGCAACTCTAGATGGCATAAATGAAAGCTATTTCAGGCTTGCTTCAGATGAGCAGCTTGAGTTTATTGACCCATTTACTAAGCTTGAATACAATAAAGTAGATAAAATTATATCTATAGGAGCGCCGTATAATGTAAAAAATATGGCCAAAACAAATCCTGCAAGATTGGCAAAAAGATCAGCAGCAACAAAACCATTATCAAATAAACTCCTGCAAAGATCCGCAGAGGGCAATCTTAACTGGGTAATATGTGATTTCCCAACTAATGCTTTAGCCCAAGAAGCCAAAATGTCTCTTTATGATTATCAGGAATTTTTATTCACCGCTTGCTATCTACACCTTGATGATCCGGTAGCAAAATGGAGGGAAATTGGAAAAAGCCAAGAAAGACTAGTTGAATATATGAATAATGTCAAAAAAGTTCGTATAACAGGAGAGAAAACTGATTTAACCATATCAACAGAAGGAAGAACATGGGTAAACTGCAAGGGAAAATTTAACTTCCCGGATGGCGAAGTGTTTACTTCTCCTGTAGAAAATAGTGCTCAAGGTGAAATTTATTTTGATTTTCCTGCAATTTATCGAGGAAATGAAGCCCACGGAATTCACCTAAAATTTGAAAACGGCAAAGTAGTTCATGCTACTGCTGAAAAAGGAGAAGAATTTTTCCTCAGCATGATCAATCAGGATGAAGGCGCAAGATATCTGGGTGAATTGGCATTTGGAACCAATGATATGATACAGGAAATTACAGGCAATATCCTGTTTGATGAAAAAATAGGAGGATCAATACACTTGGCACTTGGAACCTCATATCCTCAAACAGGCGGTAAAAACCAGTCCGGGTTGCATTGGGATATCATAAAAAACATGAAAAACGGCGGCAAAATCTATGCTGATGATAAGTTAATATATGAGAACGGTAAATTCCTGATCTAGTGCTACTGCCATTTTTCATTTAGCACACACGAAATAATCAATTATACGACTAAAAACACTGCCTTAATAACTCCCAAAGGCAGTGTTTTAAACATGTCAACCTAAATAGTTACAAGGGTGATTCCTGAGGGTGATATGTGAATATCACACTCAATGGTGATTAACTCTTTTGAAAAATATTATATATTGAGTATATAAGTTGGATATAAAACAGCGGAGACAAAACAATGAGTAACATATTAAATATAGTTTCAACAAAGATTAAAGAAAATGAAATCATTTTAGAATCAGGTCTTATATTAGCAGTAGAATCAAGCCTAGCAGTCATAGTTATTTCCAGTATGTTCAACATTTATTTAAGTATGATCAGCTAATCAATAATAATTTTAACAATACATACCAACATACCTCCCTCCTCTCCCTCATATCCCCCTGCACTATCCTCTTGCAAATCCTCCCTCCTCCCTATGCATCACTACTTTTTAGTGTGGTACATTCTCTCCTCAAATAAGAGGGGAGTTTTTTTTGCTATTTCAAAATTATAATTATTTCATATAACTTTATTATCATTACCTATTTGTAGTATTATTATAATTAGGCATATAAAGTTGTTTTCTCCATATACGGCAGGAAATCTCGTATTTCAGTTAAGTTTTCAAAGAGGTAAATCTATGAGGAAATACTTTAAAAATAATTTTAAATTTTACCTTACTATTCTTTTAAGTGGCATTATTGCAGGAATTATTCTGGCATTTGCCGATAATTTCAGCATTGATAAATTCAATGGAAAAGACTCTGTTATTAATAGAATTTCAGCATTTGCCGGTGATAATCAAAGAAAATTGACAGATGAAGAAAAACTTAATACCAAATTATATAAAGAATTAAGCCCTGCAGTAGTAAACATCACAACAACCACATTAAAATATGATGCATTCTTTGATATTGTGCCATCAAACGGATCCGGCTCAGGCGTAATAATTGATCCATCGGGTTATATTCTCACAAATAATCACGTAATAGAAAATGCTACTAAACTGACTGTAACTCTTAATGACGAGATGGAATATAATGCCAAAATCATTGGAACTGATAAAAGTAATGATATTGCAGTTATAAAAATTGAACCTAAAACTACCAATCTCAGTTATATTCCTATAGGAAATTCCAATAACCTTGAAGTGGGGCAGAAAGTTTTAGCCATAGGCAATCCTTTCGGACTTCAAAGCACACTAACAACCGGAGTAATAAGTAGTATCGGAAGAACTCTAAGATCAGAGAACGGCAGAATAATTCAAAATATTATTCAAACTGACGCTGCAATAAATCCTGGCAATTCAGGAGGGCCATTAATCGATACTCAAGGTCAATTAGTTGGTCTAAATACAGCAATATTCTCTCCAAGTAAAGGCAATATAGGAATAGGCTTTGCCATTCCTGCATCTACAATTACAACGGTTGTACCCGATCTAATCAAGCATGGCTATGTAATAAGACCTTATCTTGGCGTCACAGGAACACTACCTGTAAACCAACATCTGGCAAGTGTTCTTGGCAATCCTGAAGCGACAGGAATACTGATTCAGGAAATTATCCCGGGAAGTCCAGCTGATAAAGCCAGTTTAAAAGGTGGAAACCAACTTGTGAGAATGGGAAGATATAATATATTATTAGGTGGAGATATAATTACACTGGTTGATGGCAAAAAACTGACTAACAGTTCAATACTTGCAACTTATATTGAATCCAAACGTCCAGGTGATAGGGTCAAACTAACGGTAATACGAGATAATAAACCTAAAGATATAACAGTTACCCTGGAAGAACCTCCCAAAAAACGCTAATAGGAGTGATCATAAATGAGTAAAATTTTAGTTATAGATGATGATATGGCAATCCTTGAACTTCTCCAGATTAACCTTGAGCTTTTAGGGCATGACATCTTAACAAGCCCGGATGGCATTAAAGGATTTGCATTAGCTCAGCAGGAAATTCCTGATTTGATAGTTCTTGATGTTATGATGCCTGAAGTTGATGGATATACTGTAGCTCAACGCATAAGACATAATGAAGCGACTAAGGATATTCCTATCCTGATGCTAACAGCATTAGGAATGCTAAAAGATAAAGTTCACGGATTTGACTCAGGAGTAGATGATTATCTGATAAAACCTTTTGA
>DNSU01000009.1:18099-20349 GCA_003499585.1 Cyanobacteria bacterium UBA9579
ATCTGATAAAACCTTTTGAGCTAGAGGAATTAAAAGTCAGAGTCAGGGCTCTTCTTAGAAGGTCAGGCTCTTTGCCTGAATCATTAGCCACCCCTGAAATCCTGACGGTTGGGGATATCACATTAATCCCTGAAAATCTGACTGTAAAACTCAATGATAAAAGCGTAAAACTAACCCCGATTGAATTTGAAATTCTTAATAATCTTGTCCAAAACCACGGACAAGCTGTTTCTGCTGGTGCATTATTAAAAGACGTATGGGGATATTCTCCTGATGATGATATAGAAACCATCAGAGTTCACATCAGACATCTAAGAACTAAACTGGAAAAAGCCAGCCCAGACAAAAAATACATTGAAACCATTTATGGCGGTGGATATAGGCTAATTCCAGAGGGCATTAGCACATCAAAAAAGCTTTAAAATACCATATGTCATCCGAGCAAAGCGAAGAATCTCAACAATTTGGTTCTAAAACCAAAGCTTAATACAAAAACCCAATAATTACTAAAAGATTAAGGTTAATTATGTCATTAATACAGGAATATGCAGCTAAAAATTCATCCAATCTTCAGGATATTTTCGAAAAAATCATACACAATCAAAGATTATCTAAAGAAGATGGATTAAGACTTTACGAATCATTTGATTTGCTAACTATAGGCCATATGGCAGATCTTGCAAGAACAAACAGATTAAAGCAAAGTAATGAAGTAGATAAAGTTAATCACGTTTACTGGATAAACAATCATCACTTAAACCTGACAAATATTTGTGAAGGAAAATGCAAATTCTGCGCTTATCGTAAGCAGGAAGGTGATAATGGCGCATTCTTATTATCACTGGATCAGGCTATTGAGCATATTGAGACCAGAGTTGATAAGAGTATTAAAGAAATTCATATAGTTTCAGCCCTAAACCCTAAATGCGATCTTGATTATTATATAAGTCTTCTGAAAAATTGCAAAAGATTGCTTCCTGATACTCATATACAGGCATTTACAGCAGTTGAGATAGAATATCTTGCTAGAATATCAGAATTAACTATTACACAAACATTGACAGAATTAAAAAATGCAGGATTAGGCTCATTACCTGGAGGGGGAGCAGAAATTTTTTCACCTGCAATAAGAGAAAAAGTCTGCCCTGAAAAAATTTCCGGAGAAAAATGGCTTGAAATCATGCAAATTGCACACTCCCTTGGATTAAAGAGCAATGCTACTATGTTATCAGGGATTGGCGAATCTTGTGAAGACAAAATCAATCATATGATGGCATTAAGAGAAGTACAGGATAAAACAAACGGTTTTATGACATTTATTCCATTATTTTGTCATTATGAAAACACAGAACTCGATAGTTATGACAATATAACCGGCATAGATATCATAAAAGATTATGCAATATCAAGATTGATGCTGGATAATATCCCCCACATAAAGGCTTTCTGGATTCAAATAGGCATTAAGCTTGCTCAAGTCACACTATCATTTGGAGTGGATGATCTGGATGGAACTGTTATAGAAGAAAAAATCACCCATTCAGCTGGCGCCTCAACAGGTCAATCTTTATCAAAGGATGAACTCATACACCTAATTAAAAAAACCGGCAAAATTCCCGTAGAAAGAGATACGGTTTATAATATCATTAAGGTGTATTAATAAATAAGAAATTATGAATAAAGAATTATCAAAAATAAGTTTAGGGCTAATTAATTTTACCAACTGTATTCCTGTTAATTACTCCTTATATGAATGGTCAAATGAAAGATTAATTTTAAGTGAAGGCTATCCTACACTAATTAATCAATTAATGCTGGAAAAACAAGTACATGTGGCTCCAATTTCATCAATTGAGTATTTAAAAAACCAGGACCAGTATAAACTAATAGAAACCGCCTGCATCAGCTCAGACGGTGATGTTGACAGCGTAATTTTATTTTCGAACTACGATTTCATGGATCTTGAAGAGAAGACTATAGGCGTTCCATACACTTCCAGCAGCTCAATTACGCTTCTTAAAATATTATTGAATGAACACCAATATGACCTGAGCAGAATTAAATTTAAAACTCATAAATACGAAACTTCTTTAGAAGACGCATTAAACAGCAAATTTGATGCTGTTTTATATATAGGTGACCCTGCTTTAACAGCTAATATTAAATATCAGCATCAATTTAAAAAATACGATCTTGGCAAGCTCTGGAAAGAACACACCGGCTATCCAATGACATTTGGCACCTGGGTAG
>DNSU01000009.1:20414-22785 GCA_003499585.1 Cyanobacteria bacterium UBA9579
ACCTGGGTAGCTCAAGCAGATTGGGCATCCTCCCATGAAGATGATTACAACTGGGTATGTTTTTTACTCGGTAAAGCAGTTGAATCAGGTTTAAATATGTATTTTAATAAAATAATTGATATTGCTTCTAACAAGTTAAATCTTGATAAAACACATATTGAGGACTATTTAACCAGGAAAATTCAATATAATTTCACCCCAAAACATCAAGAAGGGCTTGAACTATTTAAGACTCTGTACGATAACTTTAATAGAAAACAAGAAAACTTCTTAAAGTTAAAGATTTAAGGTAAACAGATTAATGCCAAATAAGAAAAACCCGATATTCCTGATAATTTTAATAATAATTCTTTCTTTAAGCTTAAATGCTTGCAGCTTTACCACCCATCAACAGGCAAAACAGGGAGATAACTTCTTCTTTATTGCTGATGGTTTTGGCAAAGCTCCACAGGACATTTTCCTTCAGGCATGGAAAGCTATAAAAGATGAACATCTTGATAAAACATATAATCATCAGGACTGGTCAAGATGGAAAACAAGATATTTCCACCAGATAAAGACCAAAGAAGATGCCTACTTAGCTATTGATACAATGATAGAAAGTCTGGATGACCCGTATACAAGATTTTTGAAGCCCTATGACTTTCAGGAACAAAATAGAAGCATAGATGCTGAACTATTTGGAATTGGCGTTCATATAACCAAAGCAAAAGATCAGGTTACCATAATTGACGTAATAGATGGCACTCCTGCTAAAAAAGCCGGATTACAGCCTGGCGATATGATAGTCAGAATTGATAATAAATCAACGAAAGGCCTGGAAATAAAAGATGTTGCCGAGAAGGTCAGAGGAAAAGTCGGATCTAAGGTAACTATAGGGATTTTAAGAGACAAAAAAGAATTAACCAAAGAGATAACCAGAGAAAGAATCGAGATCAAGAGTGTCGATTATAAAATTCTCAATAACAACTATGCTTATATCAAAATTTCCAGCTTTATAAGCAGTGAAACTTCCTTTGAAATGTTAAATGCACTTGATGCAACAAAAAATGCTAAAGGAATAATAATAGACCTGAGAGGAAATCAGGGCGGACTTCTTCCTAACGCAATATTTATTGCCAATATGTTTATCAATAAAGGCGATATTGTGAGTATCGTTGATCGAAACGGCAGAAAAAAAATTATTAAAGCAGAATCTGATATCTCAATAACCAATAAACCAGTAGTTATACTTGTTAATCAGGCATCAGCAAGCGCAAGTGAAATCCTAAGCGGAGCACTTAAGGATCATAAAAGGGCAATACTTGTAGGAGAAACAACTTACGGCAAAGGAATGGTACAAAAAATCCACAAACTTGCCGATGGCTCCGGAATAAATATAACTATAGGAAAATACTTAACTCCCGATGGCACAGACATAAACAAAAAAGGCATCTCCCCTGATTACACTGTAAAATTATCCGAGGAAGATTTCTTAAAAGATAAAGATCCGCAACTGGATAAAGCTAAACAACTATTAGCCGGTAAAATTGCAGCTATAGAAAAACTAACAGCAGGAAAATAGATATTATTCATCTAAAAACTCTATATATTAGATTAATTCTTTATTATTTCAATAAAAGCTTCTTGGCTTTCCTGCCATAGTTGATCTGTTTCAATATTATCAGGCAATTCTAAAGTAATTACAGGAATATCCATTTCTATTCCGGCATAAGTTCCAAATGAACCCGGGGTTGGATAACCAATATTTTCCTGAACAGGATATCCATTTAATCCAGATATCTTCTCAGCTAATTCTCTTGCAGGGCCATCATAGTTTACAATTTTATATGGAGTATGAAGTGTAATAATCACATCGGGCTTATATTCACGAATAACATCAATTAAAAATCTTGTTTCTATCTCGCTGGCAGGGGTTTCTCCAGAGTAATAAATATCATTTTCAGGAGATAATTCCCAATTTTTGGTTGGAAAATTCCTGTTTATATCAACTCCATTAGCATTTCCACGCGTGTTTAAGAACTTTCCATCAGGATTTAAAACAGGAATAAACAAAATTTTATTTTCACCAACAATTTCAGGATCTTTATTTATCATCTCCATCAGGTTTAATATTAATGGCTCACCCTGTGGCTCATCACCATGAACCACTCCAACAAATAAAATAACTTTGCCATTCTCCGAATAATGAGATTCAGCTTTAAAAAGCTGAATCTCATTACCTTTTATAGTTAATTCTGTTTTAACTAATTTCATTGTCATTATTAAACCCTGGGTAATATTATCACCTAAATTGTGTAAACGACTAAAATCTCAGACACAAAAAATATAATGATTTATTGTAGGGTGTAATATTACTGAATGAGCCTAC
>DNSU01000009.1:22856-24220 GCA_003499585.1 Cyanobacteria bacterium UBA9579
CTGAATGAGCCTATGTGTCATTAATGACACATCAGCGACGGAAGAAATGTTACACCTTAACTAATGTATCGAGTATTAGATATTATTTTGCTCTTACAGCCATAGTGCCTTTAATGATGCCAACAAAGCTGTCAACTTCAAGACTTGCCCCGCCGACTAAAGCACCATCAATATCAGACATTGCCATTTGCTCTTCTATTGTTGAAGGTTTTACACTTCCACCATATAGGATTCTAGCTTGATTTGCAGCATCCTGAGTAGAAACTTCAGCAATTACTGATCTGATCATTTTAATTACTCTGTTAGCTTCCTGCGCATCACAGGTTTTCCCTGTTCCAATAGCCCAGATCGGCTCATAAGCAAAAACTGATTTAGCAATCTCTTCAGCGCTGATTCCAACTAAAGCAGCTCTAATCTGACTTGCAATATGCTCATCAGTTATTCCTGCTTCTCTTTGTTCAAGTGTTTCACCACAGCAAATAATTGGAATAAGGCCATGAGAAAGAATGGCTTTAGCTTTTAAGTTCACCGTTTCATTTGTTTCACCAAAATATTCTCTTCTTTCACTATGACCAACAATTACTGTAGATACACCAGCATCAATAAGCATAGGAACTGATACTTCACCGGTATAAGCTCCTGAATCTTTGTAAAAACAGTCCTGCGCCCCAAGGTAAATTCCCTGACCATGCTCTAAAACTTTTCCTACAGAATGAAGTGCTGTAAAAGTAGGACATACTGCAACAACTGGCATTGCATCTTTATTTAAGTCCATTAATTTTACTTTAATATCTTCAACTAAAGTAACAGCTTCATCAATAACCTTATGTAATTTCCAGTTTCCTGCAATAACAGGTTTTCTAGCCATTGAACACCTCTTCCTAATTAAGTATTGTAAAACAATATAAATTAAAGCGGCGATAAACTTATTTCTATTAACCCATAGAAGTAAAAGCCCAGATCGCCGCTTTATAATTAATTTTTATAGTTTGTTAGCTACGAATACAATACATTCAGCAAGTCTTGTACTGTAACCCATTTCATTATCATACCAGGAGATAACTTTAACCATATGATCACCCATTGTCATGGTTAATCTTGCATCTACACTGCTGCTGTAGTGTGAACCAATAAAGTCTGTACTTACTAATGGCGCATCAAAATATTCTAAAATACCTTTTAATTCGCCTTCAGCAGCTTTTTTAAGAACAGCATTAACAGCTTCAGCAGTAACAGGCTTTTCTGTTTTTGCAACAAGGTCAACAACACTTACATCAGGAGTTGGAACTCTTAAAGCAAAACCGTTTAGTTTTCCTTTTAATTCAGGTAATACAAGAGCTACAGCCTTTGCAGCACCGGTTGTA
>DNSU01000009.1:24278-25157 GCA_003499585.1 Cyanobacteria bacterium UBA9579
AACTGCTTTAGCAGCCCCTGTAGTTGTAGGAACAATATTTAAAGCGCCGGCTCTAGCTCTTCTTAAATCTTGATGACCAGCATCTAAGATTCTTTGGTCACCTGTATATGAGTGGACAGTTGTCATTAACCCTTCAACAATGCCAAATTCTCTGTTAAGAACTTTAGCTACTGGAGCTAAACAGTTAGTTGTGCAACTAGCCATTGATATTACAGCATGCTTTGTTGTATCATAAGCATCTTCATTAATACCTAAGCAGATTGTAACGTCTTCATTTTTTGCAGGAGCTGAGATGATAACCTTTTCAGCACCAGCTGTAATATGAGCATTTGCTTTATGAGCATCCGTAAAGAAACCAGTTGACTCTATAACAACTTTAACTCCTAAGTCTCTCCAAGGAAGAGCTGCTGGATCTTTTTCAGCATAAAATTTGATTTTTTTACCGTTTACTACAATACCATCTACATCAGCTTTTACATCAGCTTTAAACTTACCCATTACAGAGTCATGCACTAAAAGGAAAGCTGCCTGATCAGGAGTAAGTCCTGGATCATTAATAGCAACATATTCAACCTTGTCAAATGTTCCTTGTTCTACTGCAGCTCTTAATGTATTACGGCCAATTCTACCAAAACCGTTTATAGCTACTTTTACCATATGAATAATCCTCTTTTCACTAAGGTACATACACATGAAAATATATAGATGAAAAACAAAAAGATAGCAAGTATCTAAATAAAATATCTTTAAAGTATTAGTATGGAAGCAGGAAATAAAATTAAAGACAGCTTTATTAATTAAAATAAAGCTGTCTTTAATTATTAATTTTTAGCTGGTCCCTATATTTAATCACATATTATTCCATCAATATATTTTATT
>DNSU01000009.1:25220-29623 GCA_003499585.1 Cyanobacteria bacterium UBA9579
ATTCCATCAATATATTTTATTATATCTTTTCGATCATTAATTTCACCTTTAGCTTTTTGAATAGAAATAAGCTCAGCAATAGCATTTAAATTAACCCTTTTTATATTAGTTTTCTTTTCTTTTAATGTAGTTAACCATGAGTCATATATCTGCTCCATTACATCCAAAACATCTTTAATTTCATTATAAGTTGCAATATAATCTGCATTTCCAGGATTAATCATAATTCTACCTCCTGTTAATTAAAGAAGAACATTGGCATTTTGCAATTTATGCTATTAAATCATTCCTTTCTTGAAGCAGTATTGTAGTACCTAAATACCATATTATCATATTTTCAAGAAAATGCAAGGTTTTTAGATATATTCTTAACAGTTAATAAATATTATCTTCTAATAAATCTTCTAACAAATCATCTTGATCTTCCTGCTCATCTTCTTCACAATCTATAAATTCTGAAGGTTCATTAATAGGCAGGTCAATAGTTATTGGCACATGATCAGCTAATGGAGACTCAAAACTATAATTTAAGTCAAACAAAGTTCTGCCATAATGAGGCGCTAATTTATATGGGCCTTTTTTATCTTTTGGATTTTTTAAATAAGCTTTTACAAAGAACCAGTCCAATTTATATTTACCAAAGTGCAATGGTCTTTCGAAAATAAAAGTCGGTACAAATCCCCTAAGCCGACGCTCATTAGAATTGGCCAGCATTCCAACTTTGCTGTTTGTAGATTTACATCTGACTCCCCTAAAATCAAATCTATAGTCATCTTTAAACTCAGTATCTTTTATTTTTTCAAATAAAGCTCTTTCTTTATTTGGGGCAATAATTGGTATATTTTTTACAGTTGGATCAGAATGTTTTCTGACAAAATTTGTCGCAAATGAAGCTGAATTTACCATTCCTACAGGTGGAAAAATAACTGATAAAGTTGTTTTAGCAATAAATTCAGGATCCTTAAGCTTTTTCTTAATTTCTCTGGTTATACTGGTAGGGGTACCATCCCAGGTGGTAGTATTAAGATCACCCGCCATCACAACAGGATTTTTTATTTCATCAATACTTTTTAAAAGGGCAACCATCTGTTTTCTGCGACCTTTTGGAACAGACCTATTTTCAAGATGAAGTGCAACTATAGTAATAGGCTCATCCAGGCCTGGCACTTCAATATCAGCAAGTAATGCCATCCTGCTACCCTGACGAATTTCTCTTATCATTTCTTCTCTAAATATTTTTTCAGCAGCATGCCGTTTGACAATTTCAAGCTCTGAAATTCTCTTTGTCTCACCATCAAACCAATCATAAACTTGCGGCAATCTAACTATTCTACAGTTCTTTAGTGGATACTTACTAAGAATAGCTGTTCCATGGAGCCCTCTATATTTAGCTTTATCTATCTGAATTTTCTCTTTATCAGGGAATAAAAATCTTTCTTCTGACCATTTATAATCTTCTAAGCCAAGATGTGCAGGATCAACTTCCAGAAATTCCACTCCATAAGCATAATTCATCTTAAGTGCCTGTGCCATTTCTTCAACTACGTTTCTATATTGAGTTCTTGGCATGCCGACATCAACCTCATTTAAAATCAAAATGTTAGCATTTTTAAGAATTTCGGCTTCCTCTTTAAGAAGTTTTATTACTTCTGGCTTATTTTTAGATTCTATAGTTGAAAACAATTTATCAGAATCAGTAAATATCATTTTTATAGCATCAATATTTATGCCTCTTTCAATATTCCAACTAGCAAACCTGATAAATTCACCTATCTCAGGGTCTTTTTGCAATTGTATGTTTTCACCTGAGCTAATTGAATTATCAACTATTGGATTATATAGGATATAATCCAGCTTTTCTCTTAAAATACCCTTGGGATCCTTTGTTTTAGATAATTCCACTAATTCTTGATAGCTAAAATTATAGAACAATTCTTTATTTATCTGATTATTTACAGCAGATTGTTCAATATTCTGAACATCATTGGCAAAACTTGCCGAGAGAGTGAGTCCACAAATAATTAAAGATGAAACGATAAGTTTTTTAACCTTCATAATACTGCTCGCAATCCTAAAAATTAACTCTAAAAATACAATAATGCTACTAAGCAACTTATAAATTTAACTTAAATAAACATACTTATATAAATTTACTAAATATTATATAATAAATAACAATGTTAGAGGATGGATAGAATATGTTTCTTACAGATAAACCAATTAAATCGTTTGAAGAAGATACACTTGGAAGAAGTGATTTTGCCAAATCTCTAGCAAAATCAATAGTCTGGCATGAATCGCAGGATAATCTGGTAATTGGACTATACGGCAATTGGGGATTTGGAAAAACCTCAATTATAAACATGGCTATGGAGCATATTAATTCTCTATCAAAAGACAAAGAGCAAAAACCTATTATTATTAAGTTTAATCCCTGGAACTTTACAGAACAAAATCAACTGGTTTTTCAGTTTTTCAAACATTTATCATATACTTTTAAAACTTATAATTCTCCGGAGTTTCAATCTCTGGGAGACAAATTACAGACTGTGGCAAAGATATTTCAACCATTTTCTTTAACTCACTTATTAAATAATTTACACAACCCAACACATAACATTAATGACTTAAACGGAGCTGAACAGGAAAATCTGGCCTGCATAAAAAAAGAAATAGATGAAATCTTAAAAACTATCCAGAATAAGATCATTATCGTAATTGATGATATAGACCGCCTAAACGGTATAGAAATAAAACAGACCTTCCAATTAGTCAAAACACTTGCAGACTTTCCTAATACAGTTTATATACTTTCTTTTAACAAAGATGTAATACTTAAAACGCTTGAAGAAACCCTTAAAGGATGTTCAGGTGCAGATTATATTGAAGATATTATACAGGTACCATTCGTAGTACCTACTATTCCTGAAAGCAAAGTCTATAAATTGCTTCACTCCGAAATAGAAGAATTACTAAAAGACGAAAAAGACAGGTTTACTGAAGACTATTGGAAAATACTTTATGATTGCGGTTTGAAGAGGTTTTTTAAAGACATTAGAAATATTAATCGCTATATGAATGTCTTAAAATTTGATATTGAGCTGGCAAAAAACGAGATTAATATTGTTGAATTTTTAGCAATAACAGCGCTACAGGTTTTTGAACCGTATATTTACGATGAAATAAAGAACAACAAGGAATTATTCTGCTACGGCAAAGTATTAAATAACCCCATAAATTCCGGGGCGCTGGAACAATTAACCAGAAGCAGTTTCAGCTATATTATTCAGAAAAAAGAAAGATTGCCTGAAGAAGAATTGAAATGCCTTCTAAGCTGGTTATTCCCTAAAATAGACTATTTATGCGGAAATACTCCACCCGAAACTGATATAATGAGATTCAAAATCGATCCGACAATATCTGATTCAGGTAACTTTGAGACTTATTTTAAATCAGCAATTCTTGATACGAAAATCTCTTCCAAGAAAATCAGTAAATCAATCTCTAGCATTAGAAATCTGGAAAGCTTTAAAGAAGAACTATTCAAGCTTGAAAATTACGAAATTGATGATTTTCTTACCCGTCTGGTAAACCCGGAGCAATTCTCTCTACTCAGCAAATTTATAAACAATATTACTCAAGAGGACGTAGAAGGCCTTATAGTTGGATTAACCAATTTTGGAGACAAATTATATAATTATCACTTTATTGAAATAAATAAAATTAACAACATTATTCTTTATTATCTAAATATGATAGAGAGTATGGATGATAGATTTACTATATTAAAACGAGCTGTTTGCAGCACAAAAGACAATTTATATATAAGCTCCCTGATAGTTTATAACTGTGTGCTTAATAGAATGATCATTAATCAGGAACATATATATGAATTAAGAGAAATAGTGAAAACTAAAATTGAGACTCACGAAAGATTATACAAACACGAAAACCTGGCACTGGTTTTAGCCAACCTTAAAAAACTCGGTTACAGAGGACAGGTAAATTACTTTATAGAAAAAATAAAGCAAAACGATGAAAACTTTATTCACTTCCTTTCCACTTTCTTATCATCAGGAGAAAGGCTAAAAGGCATAGTAATAAGACCTGATTCCATTAGAATCTTACTACCATTAGCAGATGTAAGTACCAGATTAAAAGAAATCAGCACAACTATAAATTTTGATAAATTTGACGAACATAAAAAATATGTAATTAATAAAATTGCCTCTGCTATTAAATCTGCAAGAATAACAAAACTGGAAAATGCTGATTAAAACAAAATGTAATGCCAAAATCCTGTCCATATCACAAATACAGCATAAATATGCTATAATATTTTCTAGTATAAATTGTATAAAAGATAATTATGCTTTTTTCTGAAGCTGTCTGAAAAGTTTTAA
>DNSU01000070.1:0-120 GCA_003499585.1 Cyanobacteria bacterium UBA9579
TCCTATATCTTCAGCTCCACATGTCGGATCAGGTGGTGGTGGACATTCACTGATTCCTTTAATAGTACAGGCAGTTGAATCACCACAGCTAGGGCAGACTGTATTAATTTCACTGACAAA
>DNSU01000070.1:188-390 GCA_003499585.1 Cyanobacteria bacterium UBA9579
ACTGTATTAATTTCACTGACAAAAGTAGTCATATTCCAGCTGTAATAATCAATTCCTTTGGTTTCGATATACGACCTGCCCAAATTAGAGACAGAAGTAGATACATTAGTATAATAGCGAAGAGTAAGTTTATTATCAGGATCAGTACAGTTAGTAGAGTTTCCTATACATCTGGACAGGAAATAATCACATGCAGTATTTC
>DNSU01000070.1:450-760 GCA_003499585.1 Cyanobacteria bacterium UBA9579
AAATAATCACATGCAGTATTTCCCCCTTGATCGCAGGAAGCCCTGAGTATTTTTAATGCAGAAATGGTTTGATTAGCAGTAGCATTAACCCCATCTGCAAATGTTTTTAATGTCTCACAATATCCCGCCTTATCCATTTGGCATCCATAATAAGCTGCATAACAATTTCCAGAAGAAGGTAAAGAAGTAACTTCTCCTGTAGTCTGATTAAAAGCTATATCTGAAGCATTATTAAATATGCAATCTATTACATTTCTCTCCACTCCCGGAGGAGTTCGTGAAGTAATAGCAGGTACTGTTACTGCTAATG